>JAKUPR010000038.1 GCA_022450585.1 Anaerolineales bacterium
CGCGTTGGGATTGGCGAAAGGTGGGATGGTAGCCCGAATTACCAGGGGTGAATTACTCGATGTTCAGAACAAGTCCTTCATCCAATTTGAAAGGATTATGGCGATACCGAAATTGGTTGTGGTTAAGGACATGCTCCACAATGGCATTATCCCGGTTGTCACTGTTTTAGGTTACACAGTCGGACTAATTTTTCGTGGGACATTCCTGGTAGAGGTTGTCTTTGGTACTCCTGGAATCGGTCTATTTCTGGTTAGAGCGGCTAAGTCACAAGAATATGCTCTTCTCCAGACGCTCATTCTGATAATAGGTGCCGTCTTCATTCTTACCAGTCTGATAACAGATTTTCTTTACGGGGTTGTAGATCCGAGAGTCAGGAAATGAGCAAATAGCTATGAACTTATTGTTGGGACTCAGAAGAAAAGGTTCGATTCAATCACAAAAACGGACTCTGTGGAAAAGGTTTTTTGGTGACAAACTGGTTGTGTTAGGCGCGGTGATCGTAGTCGGTTTTCTCCTGATCGCCCTTCTTGGTCCATATATTGCCCCCTATGATTATGCTGAGCAGTTCAGGCCACAGGGAAGTGGTTTGTTACCATTAGATGTCATGTCAACTGCTAGAACAGGCGAGTTTCTCATTCTTGGTAGTGATGCACTAGGGCGCGACATGTTGAGTCGATTAATATATGGTACAAGAACCACTATCGTGATAGCGATGTCCAGCGTTATGGTAGCATCCTTTTTGGCTATTGTTGTTGGTAGTATTGCTGGTTACCTAGAAGGATCATTATTTGACGAAATCATAATGCGCATAATTGACGCCCTGCTTACGTTTCCCGGAATATTGCTTGCGTTAATTCTGGTAGCCGCATGGGGGAGTCAGGGTATAGAAATAGGGACTATTACTGTTCCACCTGAAATGACTATCGCAATTGCATTGGCATTTACCCTAACTCCCCGCCTTACTAGAACAATGCGAGGTTCCACTATCCCACAGGCCCATCGTGCATATATCAAGGCTGCCCAGCTTATGGGTATGCCCGCCTGGAGAATTGTAATATTTGAGCTAATCCCCAATTGCCTGACAGCAGTTGTGATTCAAGCGGCAACATATCTTGGGCTTGCTGTGTTTACTACCGCTGGCTTAGGTTTCTTAGGGCTAGGTCCTCCTGAGCCGCAACCGGAACTTGGAAAAATACTTGCCAGAACGCAAGAATATTTTCTCACCCAGCGTTTCTGGCACATATTTATCCCAGGGTTTACGGTCTCCATGCTTGTGTTTGGCTTTTCAATTTTGGGCGATGGCATTCGCAATATCCTTGACCCAGAATATCGCTTTGAGGAGGCATAGGGCTGATGCACACTGAGGATTCCGCGCCACTGCTAGAAATAGAGAATTTGAGAGTGGATTACACTGCTGGTGGCCAGAAACTCCGGGCGGTGGATGGCTTATCACTTACTATTAATCCAGGCCAAACGGTGGCAATATTGGGAGAAAGTGGAAGTGGAAAAAGTTCGACATCTATGGCTATCCTAAATGGCTTGGCAAGCAACGGAGAGTGGAAGGCTGATAGAATTGCCTTCAAGGGTGAAGTGCTTAATCGGGAACAGTTAACAGACCTGCGCGGGCAGGAGATAACGTGCATTATGCAGGATCCAAGTGGAGCCCTAAATCCGGTACAAACGATTGGGAATCAAATTAAGAGAATGCTTAAGTACAATACCTCATTGCCGCGTAGTCAATGGGATGCACGAGCAACAGAATTGATGCAACTGGTTGAGATTCCTGACGCTTCTTCTAGGTTAGGTGCATATCCGCATGAGTTTAGTGGGGGAATGCAACAGCGCGTTGTATTGGCTATGGCTCTTGCTTCAAATCCTGCTCTTCTAGTCGCAGATGAGCCAGCAACTGGTCTTGATGTCACAGTGGAGGCACAGGTTTTCGCCTTGTTGGATAGGCTCAAGCATGAGTTTGACATGTCTGTTCTCCTGGTAGCGCACGATTTGGGAGTAGTTGCCACAAGTGCAGATGAGGTTGTAGTTCTGTATGCTGGCAAAGTGGTTGAGCATGGGAGTGTGCATTCATTGTTCAATCAACCACGTCACCCTTACACTATAGGACTAATTAACTGTGCGAGAGATCTTGATAGGGAAAATGTTCTAAACCCTATTCCAGGGCGTATTCCTGGTCTTGAAGAGCGCCCGAGAGGGTGTGTATTTCACCCTAGATGTTCATGGAAGACAGATGAATGTGAATTGATGGATCCGGGATTGATTTCTATTGCGGATCAGCGGGTGGCGTGCATAAACTATGAGGATGTGTCAAAATCGTTGTATCAAGACACCTAGCATTACAGGTGTTCTTGTAGACGAATTACTCGTTGTTTGGGGAATTGACGTTTGCCAGTCTTGCATTCTCAATTAATTCCTTTCTTATGTCTCAAGAAAGCCTGATGTGTCAAAATTGATGCAAATAATAATCTTTCTTACTTGACTCAAATTGGGGTATCAAAATATGAATACAGTTGAAAGATATGAAGCTGCGAATCTAGGTGAGTAGGTTGCTTAAGTTCTTATCGATGGGTTATTAGTCTTCCGTTTTGATAGCACCTGCTTCTACTGGATTAAATCCTTCAGGCCACTTTGTGTCAGAGTTGTAACAAGCTCCGGTCAAGGTTACACCCTCGAGATTTGCGTGTGCAAAGTTCGTTCCCATTAGGCTGGCCCCTGTCATTTCAGCGTTGGTCAGGTTTGTGCGGATCATGTTAGCATCGCTCAAGTCGATTCCGCTTAAATTAGCTCCAACCAGACTAGCCCCTTCTAGGTTAGCCTCGATTAGGTTGGCCACGAGCAGGTTAGCCCCACGAAGGTTGGACACAATTAACATTGCTCCATCTAGGTTTGCACCTGTAAGGTTGGCATTTCTTAGGTTGACCTCACTCAGGTTAGTTCCCATCAAATTGGCACCAATAAGATTGGTGTTGCTTAGGTCTATGCCAACCAAGTTTGCCCCGGTCAGTTTTTTAGCTATGTCTAACACCTCTTCACGTGTAAAATCAGGCATGTAACCTCCAGTTATCGCAAGAAAGCGATTGTGGTTTACCAATGTCCAATGCAATACCAATATAACTCATGCAGCCTCACTCAATGCAAACCTTTTCTACAGCGTATGATTATATCTTTTTCCTGTTTTCAGTTAATCTAATCACTTCTCAGGCTGTTGCGGGGTTTGCATCGTGTTTCCACCGTGTCTTAGCTCCGCGTCCCGACTCTGTATTGGCCCAATGACTTCTACCGTTCCTTGGTTTCATTCTGTTTAGTATTGGTCACAGTTTAGCAGCCAATGTGATGCGATACTAGTTGATTTGTCATTTTGCTGCCATGTACTCTTATCTCGAAAATTATCTGTTCTTGGCTCTATCTAGGTCGTAAGTCAGGTTGCGACTTAGACTTTCCTTAGTATATACTGACTGGGCGGTGCAGGTTGCATCTGTAAAGATTAGGCAGATGAAAGAATAAGTTGTAAGAGGTTAAATGGATTTTACGAATCAAGTAGTGTTGGTGACAGGCGCATCTGGAGGTATTGGCAGAGCAATCTCATCTGCTTTTGCGGAGGCTGGTGCGTGTGTAGCTATGCACTACCACAATAATTATGAAAAAGCTAACTCAACTCTCAAATCGCTGCCTCCAGGAGACCATTATATTTTCCAGGCAGACTTATCCCGATCGTCTGAGGTGCAGGCGCTTGCTGAAGATGTAGTCAATCAATTAGGATCGATTGACATTCTGGTCAATAACGCTGGTATTTTTGTACAGCATCAGGTCCCTGGAGTGGTTTATGAACAGTGGCAGCACAGCTGGAGTTTGTTGCTTGAGACAAACCTCTTGGGACCAGCAAATCTGACATTTTGTGTATTGGAGCATATGCTTGCGCGTGGAGGCGGAAAGATTGTAAACATCTCTTCTCGGGGGGCATTTCGAGGAGAACCTAGTGCACCTGGATATGCTGCGAGTAAGGCTGGTTTGAACGCATTGAGTCAATCACTGGCGCAGGCGCTTGCTCCACAAAACATTTTTTTATATGTGGTTGCACCCGGATTTGTACAAACCGAAATGGCTGCAGAGTTTCTCTCGGGGCCTGATGGAGAATCAATCCGGAATCAAAGTCCTCTTGGTCGGGTCGCACTACCTGAGGAGGTGGCGCGCACGGTTGTATTCCTCGCTTCAGAAGATACAGATTTTCTCACGGGTTGTATCGTTGATGTGAACGGTGCTTCATACTTGCGCTCATAAGTGTGGCTGTAATCAGTGACTGGTAATTCCATGGGACGTCACGCAGGGTATTCGCGCAGCTTTAATGCGGAATCATCCTTCCAGGTTTTGGTATGGTGTGCATTTGCGGGCATTGTGACTTGGTACTTGCATGCTGAACTGTATACTGTTTACGGTCCTTTCATGAAACTGAGGGCATGGGAGCCGACCCCTAATTGGGCTTTGTTAGTACAGCAAATGCGTTGGTGGGTGAGAGGAATTGCCGCGATTTGTCTTCTGATGCTTGTGGTGCTCGAAACCCGATGGCAGGTGCTTAGTGAGATTATGCACAGTCTTTTGAGACGTCGGGTTGGTGTTGGGTTAGTTTTGATGGTACTCGGACTGCTATCGGGTGTTTACTTCCTGCTTCCAGGATACGTCACTGCATCGAGTGATGGTATTTATTACACTACGTTGGCATGGCTTGTTAAAGATATTCTCATACAAGCACAATTGCCTATATGGAGCAACTGGGGTGACATGGGTTTTCCATTTATGCAATTTTACAGCCCATTGTTCTTCACTGTTGTGGCTTTGGTGAATGTTGTTATTCCCAATATATGGGTTGGGATTAAACTCGTATTTCTTGCTGTACATGTTCTGTCTGTGTATGCAATGTACCTTTATGTAAGAAATCTGACAGGCTCAAAATACGCAGGCATTGCGGCTGCCTTCGCCTATGGCTTCGCTTTTTATCGTTATCATGTCATAGTCTATTTAAACAAGTTCCCCATGGTTCCCACATTTCTTCTCTGGCCTTTGCAGCTATATTTTGTCGATTTAGTGTTGGTTGGCGCAGGTAGGCGACGTGCGGGAATTGGTCTTGCTGTTGTTAGCGCGGTAGCGTTAATGTCCCATGCTATTTTTGGTGGATACAGCACTCTTTTTGCCGCGATGTACGGCTGTATTAGAGTATTTACTATGGAAAAGGCTTTGTTTGCAACTGGCCACAAAATGCATGCAGTATTGCGAATGTCATCGTGGCTATTTATCGGAGTTGTGTCTTCACTGTATTTCACCTTACCTCCACTCAGAGACGTTGTCCTAACGGTTGTTCCAGGTTGGTACCAAAGTGGTTTTATGTCCCCGGCAGGTCCACTTGACGTGAATCCATGGTCATCCACCTTTTCCTTTGTTGGTAGTCAGGGCACTGGATGGGTTTATGGATACGTAGGCATTACTACTATTTCGTTCGCGATGTTATCTGGAATTCTTGCCATGATTCTCCGGAAATGGCAATTTTGTGCGACTGTTTTGATACTTGGACTAACACTTTTCTTAGCACTTGGGCCCGTATCGTTTTTCTTGACTTCCCAAGGGCAGTATCTTGTTTTTGTAGTTGTTCTTGGGTCGGTTGGTGTTGGCATATTTGTTGGCTTGATTGAACATATCTCCACTGTACCAGGACTGCAAACCCTGCGTTTAGTTAGAGGGATGACTATACGGAAAGGCGGGATGCTATTGTTAGTATGTGGGATAGTCGCAGTGGATATGCTTCGCTACCAGTTATTCGTGAACTATCTAGTGCCACCTAGCCCCAATGGCAGTCCCCGGGACCGTGTGGGTGCACATCAGTGGTTGGGCAACCATGGAGATCAGATAAATGGTCGTGTTCTTGACCCTTCGCAAGCCGAAAATGGGTGGCAGATTCCTATGGTTGCAGGTGTTGCTGGATATGAGAACAATGGAAGTTCATCAAGGTATTCGGCTGCATTTGTGCGAAACCTGAGACCTACCAATCCCAACCCTCATGGTGTCCGCACATATTCACTCGATGAGTTGCTTGGGCCGGCGCGTGATTTGTTGTTCATTGCAAACACAGGCTTGGTCATTGCAGACAGCCCAACGCTGCTGGAGGAGTACCCGGGTGCTGTGCAAACTGCTGACGGTGCGGTTCTAATCCCGACAGGGGGTGGCGCGCCTATGTTGGTGAGTGAGAAAACTATGGTTGTTGAACCATCACTGCAATTTGCCCCTCTTGCTCGAGAAATGAGTATAGATAGAGAAAATGGTGTGGCAGCCTTCATACCAATACTTGCCGGCGAAGGCCCAAGTGAAAACCATTCTCTTTCCGGCAGTGTTCCGATGGTCATCGTTAGGAACCATTTTATGGCATCGCAATATGTACGCATGGAATATGAACTTTCATCTCCGGGGTATTTGCAACTGAGCTATTCATATTACCCGTACTTACGTGTTTTGATAGATGGAAATGAGATTGAGACTTTTCCAACAGCCTTTGGACTTATAGGACTCCAATCGTATGCTGGCGTTCATACTCTTGAGATTATCCCTTATCTTTCACCCTTGAGGCGCGTGGTACTCGCAATCAGTGTTTTAGGTTTACTGACGTTGGCGTTGCTATGGTTGTTAAGTTTTAGGAAGTATGGGAGTAGACGCATTGTATATCGTGGAGCTACTCGATGATATAATCATCCTGTGACTGCTCCCCTCACTGCTGCCGAGTGGGATGATTTTGTCGCAAACTTTCGGCAGCGGGATTCCCTACTTTCAAATACTCCAGTTAGTACCCACATTCTGCAAACCTCCACCTGGGCTGAGTTGAAGTGCTCATTTGGTTGGGTCGCCACGCGAGTTGTAGCGCGTCATGAGGGGCGTCCGGTTGCGGGTGCTCAGATCCTCTTTCGGTCACTTCCTTTGGGTCTAGGTTCAGTGGCATATTTACCTAAGGGGCCTCTGGTCGATTGGTCGGATGTCGAGCAGTGTCGCTATGTTTTTGCTCTGTGCGAGGAGGTCGCGCGTGCGCGTCGAGCTATAGTTTTACAAATCGAACCCGACTTGGATGAAAGTCCCGACGCGGCACAGATCCTAAAAAATCTTGGTCTATCACGTGGCCACCATGGTGTGCAGCCGCGTCGTACTCTCGTAGTTGACCTCGGTTATTCGGACGACGATATTCTCGCTAATATGAAGCAGAAAACGCGCTACAACATCCGGATGGCGGAGCGACGAGGCGTCAGCGTGCGGGCTGCTACAGATGATACCATTGCGGCTGACCTAAACGAATTTCAACGGTTACTACACTCGACCGGCGAACGTGCTGGTTTTGGAGTTCATTCGGCGGAGTATTATGGAGTTTTGTACCGATTGTTTGCTCCGCAGCAGGCCGAGTTGCTGATTGCTGAATATCAGGGTAGAGCTCTAGCGGCTCTTATGGTTTTTGCGTTTGGGGAGCGGTCTTGGTATCTCTATGGTGCATCTGGTGACAAAGAGCGTAAGCGTATGCCCTCCTATGCACTGCAGTGGGCTGCAATACGTTGGGCTAAGGCACGTGGATGTCGGAGTTACGACTTATGGGGTGTGCCCGATGCAGAAGCTAATGTACTTGAATCCGAATTTGCGACTCGGAAAGATGGCCTCTGGCCGGTATACCGTTTTAAGCGTGGTTTTGGGGGAAAATTAGAGCGTAATGTAGGTATTTGGGAGCATGTGTATGTACCTTGGGCTCACAGTATATATCAAAGGTTTGTTGCAGCGCGCTCCAGAGCGCAGGCATGACTAATATGATGCAGCTTGTGGCAGACCGAGATGAGTGGAACGCTACGCTGGACGCGTTGTCCTGTGTTGAGTTGTTACAATCGTGGGAATGGGGAGAGTTCAAATTGCGGCACGGATGGAAGCCGCAGCGCTGGGTCTGGAATCGTGATGGACATCCCTTGGCGGCTTCACAGGTTCTCCTGCGTGTAGAAAAGTATTTAGGGCTGCGCGTGGTGTTCGCATATGTGCCGCAAGGACCTCTTTTGAACTGGGATGATACAGATCTTTCGTTGCGGGTGCTGCGTGATTTGCGCTCCTTGGCATGTCATGAGGGAGCGCTTTTCCTAAAGATAGACCCACACGTGGCTGTAGGCTATGGCGTACCAGAGAGTCCGGATGATGATGTGGATGCACTTGGCCTTCGGTTAGAGAAGGAGCTGTCGTCCTGGGGTTGGCGTGAATCTGGTCAGCAAGTGCAATTCCGTAACACGGTATTGTTAGATCTTGGACAAGAAGAGTCTGAGTTGCTTGCATCCTTTCACCAGAAGACTCGTTACAATGTTCGTCTAGCTATGCGCAAGGGGGTTCGGGTTCGCGCGGGCACGGAGGGAGATCTTGATTTGTTGTACGGTTTATATGCGCGCACATCAACGCGGGATGGTTTTATTATACGTGAGGAGCCATATTACCTCGATGTATGGGGTAGTTTTATCCGGGAAGGATTAGCAGTCCCGCTCTTGGCGGAGGTAGATGGCGAGGTGGTGGCGGCTTTGATCATGTTCCTGTTTCGTGGACGTGCTACTTACATGTACGGCATGTCCAGCGGAGACCACAGCGAGAAAATGCCCAACTATTTGCTTCAGTGGGAGGCGATTTGTAGGGCAAAGAAATCCGGATGCAGCGTTTATGATTTCTGGGGAGCACCGGATAGATTTGTGCCTCAAGATCCGCTCTGGGGAGTGTGGAGGTTTAAAGCCGGTTTTCGAGGCAGGGTGGTGCGCACACTGGGTGCTTGGGATTTTCCCTGTCGGCGCAATGGTTACCTGTTATACTCGCGTGCTATGCCGTACGCGCAGATGGCGTTGCGTTTGATTGGTAAATAGCCACTCATTTTGTAAGCACTGTGAAAGTAAATGGAGGACACTATGCAGGCAAAGGTTATTTGGAAAGGTGGCCTCTCTTTCATTGGTTGCGCTGATCGTGGGCATGAGATTAACTTGGCAGCCTACACAGATGAAGGTGGCGGATCTTCACCGATGGAGATGGTTCTGATTGCGCTTGCAGGTTGCACCGCAATCGATGTACTATCAACCTTACAGAAGAAACGTCAGCATGTGGATGATTTCGAGGTACATGTGAAGGCTGACCAATCTGATGATTACCCTCGTGTCTTTACAGCAGCTAGTGTACAGTACATTGTAGGTGGAGACGGTGTGCGGCTGGATGCCGTGGAACATGCCGTAGAACTATCCCGAACCAAATACTGCTCTGTGCACGCTATGTTGAAGCAGGCACTGCCAATAGAATTTTCTTGTCGACTGAAGTCGTCAGGTTAGTCTTTTTGTCTGATTGGGATTTCCAACTCGTACACTGTTAACCAGGATTCTTCCAAGGGTCGTGGATACGTTCGTATTGGCCGTAGTTCTAGCCTAAGTTCGGCTAGGTTAGCATCGTCTTTTGGATGGTCAAGAACGAGTAGGGATCGCGTACCAACCTCTGCTTGTAGCGCAGGGAATTTCTCGGGTGGCACCCATACAGGTGTGATCTGGGAATCGTGTGGAAGATAGGCTGCGATTCGCTGCTGACCGCCCAAATCAAAAGTTAGCAGTTGAGTTGGAATATTGCGCTCGTTGAATTGTGTGGCAATTTCTCGGAATCCATAACCTGAAGGCCATCCCCTGATGTACTCCCATGTATCACGGTCTGGAAGTTCCAATTCTTCTGGCGTTTGGAAAGTATTCCACATGGATTTGCCACTTGGAAACAGGGATAGTAATCCTAGAATTATCGCCGTGATTCTGATGGCTGTACCTTGCTTTGCGATATATTTCCATAACGTTGATGTGCCATTCGCCGTCAGGAGAATGAGAAAAGCCACGTAGGGCAACGCGAATCTGGCCTCCAAAAAGTTCGGGTTGCTCTTGGCAATGAGAATTACCATGCCTAGCATAGCTGTAGCGCAGATGTATAGACTCACTCGAGAGATATGGGGGAGTGATATTGCGATAGCTAAAAGACTTAGCCACCATAGCCACGGTGTGAATAGGACTTGGAAATAGTTCCAAACCATAGGTCCAGTGATCTGTGCCTGAGACCACATTTCTGCTGGTGAGTTTGATGTCTTGCGAGCAAGCAAATCAAGTCCAAGGTCGGAGTGGGCGATGGTATGCAGCACCACTAGCACCGGCACCAGCATTGCTCCAGCTAGAAGATAAACCCGCAGGGTTGCGCTGGCGTGGGAACGCCAGCGGTCGCCTTTGCCCATCATGAGCGCGGCCAGAGCTGGCACCGGCACAAATACCAGACTCGTGATCTTTGACAGAAGACTAGCTACTAGTGCCAATCCGACTATGATGATGTTAATGCGTCTGTTTGGGGAACGCGCAAGTTCTGCGCTAGACCAGAGCAGTATTATGGAGCAGGCCGTTGCGTACGTGTCGGGCAGCTGCATGCGTTCGAAAAACAGTGCAAATGGTACGATTGTATACGTCACTGCGGTCACAGTGGCGGCGCGCGGCGGTAAGAAGCGCCGGGCGAATGTCAGCAGCGCGGCGAATCCAACAGTTGTCAGCAGCACAGTGGCTGCGCGTGTTACCCAGACGCTGCCATTGAATGGCCAGAAAACCGCTGCCCAGAGCACATTAAGCAAGCGTCCATCTGATGCAGCATGAAAAGGTTGCCATTCCCACGCTAGGCGTGCCCACCAGATGTGAGCTGCTTCATCTAGAAAGATAGGAAGGGAGTCTAGCTGATGCAGTCGCGTCCACCAGTAGATCCATATTGCGCCGAGCCAGGGGCGGTAGGATTTTAGTCTTGAGGCCATTCACTGAGAATTCCGGCCAGCAGTGCCGTACGCGGGGCGAGGCTGGTAAGGGTCAGCGATTCAGTGTGTGTATGAGCCCCATTACCCTGTGGTCCGAGTCCGTCTAGGATAGGCACACCAAATGGCGCAATTAAGTTTGCGTCTGATCCACCTCCGGTGCTGCCCTCGCTGATGGGTATTCCAAGCTTTTCCCCAATCGTATACGCTCGATGGTATGCCTCCGCGATTGCTGCTGTGCGTGGCATTGGCGCTCGCTCAAGACCGCCGGTTACTTTCACCTGCGCCCCGGGTAAGTTCGGCTTTAGGCCCTTAATGAGAGTACTCATGCGTTCTGCTTCCGCCTCTGTGGTGACGCGCACGTCAACCATCAGCTGACACTCGTCTGGCACAACGTTGCTGCGTGTGCCGCCTGTGATTGTTCCGACGCTGACAGTGCTGCCCTTTTCGTAATCAGTCAGGCTCTGCAGCGCTAGCACTTGATGCGCCATCTCCTCAATTGCGTTAACTCCCTCCTGGTGATCGGCGCCGGAATGTGCAGATTTTCCACTGGTGACCATATGGAAGTTAGCCACGCCTTTGCGCGCAGTTTTCAGTGCTCCATCGGGTAGGGCAGGTTCCATGCACAGCACAAGGCTGGCGCGGCTACCTAGAGATTCAATCATCGGGCGTGCACCTTCTGATCCGATTTCTTCGTCAGAGGTAAAAAGTACCGTGAGCGGCCATTGCGGCCAGAGTTGTTCGGCGCGCAGCGCCTGCAGTGCAAAGATTACTTGGGTGATGCTTGCTTTCATGTCTATTATTCCCGGCCCATACATCTCCCCAGACTTCACGCGCACTGGGTTCTTTGTCAGCATACCCACTGGGTGTACAGTGTCGAAGTGGCAAAGTATTAGGAAACCACCGGTAGAGCGGTTGTCGGTGCCTGGCCAGCGCGCTACGATGTTATCTCCGGATACTGGCTGCGCATCAATCTTTATTTCAGGTTGAAGCGGAAGTAGTAATTCTGTCAATTTAGTTCCCATGCGATCAAGCGCAGCCTTGTCGTTTGAGGGAGATTCAAGTTCTATGAGATCTTGCAACACCGTTTGCATCTGTGGCAATTGTTTATCAAATGTGCTAACGGGAATCGTATTCATTGAGATGTAGTCAGTCCGGAACCTGTCCTTTTCTGGTATATTCTACTCTCGCGCGTGTACTGGCGCGACTTCTCTTTTGATGAAAAAGCACTCTGTGACATCCTCTGCACGAGGTAGGTCCATTTTCCCTGCGAGTATTGGTCGTTTGCCTGAACTGGCCCACAATCTGTGGTGGTCCTGGAACTCGTCTGCCCGCCGCCTCTTTGCTGATCTGGATCGCGACCTGTGGGAGGACGTCAATCATAATCCTGTGCGTCTCCTGGCTGTGATTCCACAAACCAAACTTGATCAGGTGGCCAACAACGATAGTTACCTGCGGGATTACACACAGACTCTGGGTGACTTTGACGAATACATCGTGGCGCGAAACACATGGTTCCGGCGTGAGTTTCCGGATTGGGAGAACGCGGTCATAGCTTATTTCTCCCCTGAGTTTGGTTTGCATGAAAGCCTACCATTTTATGCTGGCGGGCTGGGGGTGCTTTCTGGAGATCACAGCAAGGCTGCTTCTGACCTCGGGATTCCACTTGTTGGCGTAGGTTGTTTCTATCGTCAGGGATATTTTCGGCAGAGCCTTTCTGCAGATGGATCGCAGGATGAATACTGGGAATACTTAGATCATATCAATCAACCAATTGTGCCAGTTAGGGGTAATGATGGCCTACCATTGCGTGTGGTTGTCGAGCTTCCTGGGCGTTTGTTGCATCTGCGCGTCTGGAAGCTGCAGGTAGGGCGAGTGCCAATCTTCTTGATGGATGCGGACACACCAGAAAACAATCTCTCAGACTGCCAGCTGACAGCTCGACTGTACACTGTCGATCGGGATGTGCGCATATCACAGGAGCTGGTGTTGGGGGTCGGCGGGGTGCGCGCGCTGCGGGCTATGGGTATTTGTCCATCGGTATGGCATATGAATGAGGGTCATTCCGCTTTTATGATTTTGGAGCGTATAGCCCAGCGTGTTGAAGCCGGCAGTGATTTCGAATCTGCTGTGGATGCTGTACGTGCTAGCACGGTTTTCACTACGCATACTCCGGTTGCGGCTGGCAACGAGATGTTCGAGGAGTCTTTAGTTGATGCATATCTATCGTCATATCAGGAGCGGATGGGGATAACTAAGGAAGATTTCATGGCGCTTGCAGAGGTTCCAGGGGTGAATGGACATATGTTTTCGCTATCTAAGCTGGCTCTGCGTTTTTCTGGACTACGAAATGGGGTGAGCCTATTGCACGCAGGTGTCAGCCAGCGGATGTGGAGCAATTTGTGGCCGCAAAAGGCACGCGCCGAGGTTCCAATTCAACATGTCACGAATGGTGTTCACGTTGAAAGTTGGCTTTCTCCTCGTATAGGATTATTATTCTACCGCTACCTTGGTGAGGATTGGCGAGAACATATTGATGATAGGGAGACATGGCAGCGAGTACATTCAATTCCAGATGATGAGCTTTGGGATGTGCACAGCTATTTGAAACTCAAGCTGATTCGTTTTTTGCGCGCGCGAGATATTGCGTGGGGTGGCGAATTGATGGATGCCGATTCCCTGACTATTGGCTTTGCGCGCAGGTTCACGGCCTACAAGCGTGCCGGATTGGTGCTTCATGATATGGAACGATTTCTGACTCTACTAAATAATCCTGATCGGCGACTACAGTTTGTATTTGCAGGCAAGGCTCATCCCGCTGATGAGGCCGGCAAGCGACTTATCGAGCAAATTTGTCGAGTGTCTACCAGTGCTGAGTGTGGTGGACGAGTGGCGTTTGTCCAGGATTATGATCAGAATGTAGCTCGGCATTTGCTTCACGGTGTAGATGTTTGGCTGAACACACCGCGTCGACCACAGGAGGCGTCTGGTACCAGTGGTCAGAAGGCTGCCCTCAACGGCGTACTTAACTTGAGCATTAAGGATGGATGGTGGCCAGAGGGTTTCAATGGTTCCAATGGTTGGGAGATTGGTGGGGATAGCATTTCTGCGGATGATGATGTGCAGGATGTGCGTGACGCCGAATCTTTATATGCATTGCTGGAAAGCGAGGTACTTCCGCGGTACTACAGTCGCGATGAACATAATCTGCCGCGGGAGTGGCTTGTCATGATGAAATCATCCATATCAAGTGTTACTCCACGATTTAGTGCCTGTCGCATGGTGAAGGAGTATTGCACGCGCATGTATACTCCAGCCAGGGGTTATGCGCGCTTAGGTAGATTTGATTGACTGATGACGCAGTCTGTTATACACTGGCAATGTCTCTTCTGGTTATATAATTATAGACAGTAAATTTCGCCAATCTTCCTAATGAATGGTTTTATCTCGTGCTTGTGATGAAAAGCACAGGAGGAGCATACTCCGTATGACGATTGTAAGACCTCGTATCCAAAGCCCGCAAGTCAGTGTTGTTCGTCGTGTAATTACCCTTTCTATCATTGTGAGTATGCTGGTTGCTGCGTGCGGTGGCGATGTGCCTGTGAGCGATGCTGTGCCGACCGAGGCGACAGTTGTCTCAGTGGACTCTGACCCCACTTCTGCGGCAACTGAGGTAGTGGAGGCGGAAGTAGAACCAGAGGCGGAAGTAGAACCAGAGGCGGAAGTAGAACCAGAGGCGGAAGTAGAACCAGAGGCGGAAGATGAGCCTGCAGTTGAGCCTACTGCTGTGGTTGAAGAGGTAGAGGAGGAGGAACCGGAGGAGGAGGCTGAGGCTGCTCCGGTGGTGGAGACTGTGGCAGAGGTGATGCTAACCGTTCTTACCGGACGGGTCGACTATAAGTTACCGGGTTCTGAGGAATGGGAGCAGGCTGTTGGTGATGAAATAGAACTGGATGTCGGCACGCTACTGCGTGCCTACCAGCTATCTTCGGCGCGACTTGATCTGGTTGACGGATCCAAGGTACTTATGAAGCCGGTCTCCAAGCTAGGCGTGACCACCTATCTTCATGAACCAGAGACGCCGGTCACACAGGCATATGTGGAGATTCCAGAAGGTGAGGCTGCCTTTGATGTCAATGGCCCCCTCAAGGGAGACGATTCCTCGTTTCTAGTAAAGATGCCCACGGGAGTATTCTCGGTAAACCCGGAGTCCGAGGTGGTGGAGGATGCTCCGGAGCCACCGCCTGAGCAGCCTGATACAGAAGAGGCTGAGTCTGCTGCAGAGAACCCGGTTGAGGCTTCTACTGCTGAGGCCTTGGATTTGGCGGATGTGACTCTCAATGTGATGTCGGGACGCGTAGATTTCTTATTACCTGGTTCAGAGGACTGGCAGGCTGCAGAGGGAGATGCCTTTAGCGTAGATTTAGGTACTTCGGTCCGCACCTATCAACTCTCAATGGCTCGTCTAGATCTTGCGGACGGCTCGAAGATAATGATGAAGCCGACCTCCAAAGTGTCGGTCAGTAGCTATTTGCACGAACCGTCAACGCCGCTGACTCAGGCATACGTAGAAGTACCAGAGGGAGAGGCCGCGGTTGACGTGAATGGCCCACTAGCAGGTGAAGACTCATCCTTCTTGGTTGAGATGCCGACGGGCGTTTTCTCGGTCACGGGGACTTCCTTTGTGGTGAAAGCAGGCAGCGCCGACGAACCTGCGCAAATCAATCTGCTGGAAGGTAGTGTAGTAGCGGGTGCGACTGCGCAAAACTCAGAGACCGGTGAATTGGAGGCCATGTTCTTTGAGATGGAGGCTGGGGACACTGGTGCTGCAATGAATTTTATGTCCTCTGAACAGGCAGCTGAGATTGCGCTGGAGACTGGGCAGGAGGCTGAGATCGAGCAGCAGGTGGTTGCCATGAGCGTGGTCACTGCACAGGGAAGTGCCGGCATCGAAACAGCGGCTGAATCTGGGTTAGCCATCGCAGTAGAGCAAGGTCTGGAAAGCGGCGCGGTTGGCGCCATTGCGGAGGATAAGATTGCAGTAGTGGAGAATGCTGCCAGTGAGGGAGCACTTGCGGATACCGCACCGACAGTGATTGCCGCTGCGGACATGGCTGAGGCGCTCGCTGCTGATCCGGGAGAAGAGAGTGTACTGTCCGAATTGGGCATGGAGGTGCAGACGGCAGTGGAGGCTCTTGCAGGTGAGGATGCAGTTGCACGCGAAGGTGCACTTGAGGGCGCTCTGACTAGTTTCTCAGACTCATTTGATGGTCCACAGGCTACTCTAGTTACTGACTCGGAGGGCAACACAGTAAAGATCATGCCTCCGGAGATAACGATAAATGCCGACGGTACAGCCGTAGTGGAACCGGGACAACTTTTGGATGAGAACGGGGAGCCGCTGAGTGAAGATGCTCTGACACGTGTTTCCGAGAATCCCGTTACGGTAATTGACCCGATTTCTGGAGAGTCGACAGAAGTTGGTATCACAGACGCTTTGGCATTGCCAACTGCTGACCCACTGGCGGGTGCGGATGAACGTGGTGATACGGCTGGGGCAGCGTTGTTCGCGAGAGAGCAAGACAAAGATGAGAGTGGTGCAGTAATGTTCATAGCTGGAACAACTGGCGTGAACTTGTTGCAGGGAGAAGGAGTGGCCAGTGGGTTAGGAGTGGATGCTGCGACTGGGGAAGTTATTCCATTTTTGCTTGAGCTGTCCGCGGGAAAAGAGGGCACAGTGGTCGAGATGCCGGATTCTTCGCAACTGCCAGAGGAAATGCAAGCCGAGGATAAACTTGGTGGCTTCTTGGATGCTCTTGGCGCGGTTGTTTCGTCCGGAAAGCAGGTATTGGAATCGGTGAAGGACCAAGGTCTATTGCAGACCGCAGGAGAGTTGCTGAGTGGTGACAAAGCTAGTGGCCTTCTGGGCGAGAATGCGGCCGCGGCCGGTGAGCTGTTGTCTGGCGGTAGCCTACAGGTGGGTGAGAAAATAAAGACCATGGATGCGCAAACTATGCGGACCATGGCTAGCGCTGGGCTCGCTGACGCCTCGTTGGGTGCAGTGGGCATGGGCACTAAGAAGAGCACTGAGTTGATTGACGGTGCGGTTGTCGGTCAAGGTCCTGAGCAACAGGCTCTTGTGAACAGTTTTATTGGCGACTTCACGGGGCCTCAGTCAGACCAGATATTGGACGCAGAAGGTAATGTCATTGGCGAGGTACCGCCTCCTGAGGTGGTTTTCGATGAGAACGGCATACCGCAAGGTTTGTTGCCGAGCACGCCGGTGAATCCAGACGGCCAACCGTTGGACGAACAGGCTCTTCAGGAATTGACCGGTGCGGCCGCCGGTGAAATATTTATGGTTGACCCTAATTCCGGAGAGCCGGTGGCGGTGGGTGGTGGGCAGGTGGCTACCTGGGGCATTCAGAATATGCTCGCCACCACTGACAGTCGCGGTGTCGGGCAGCAAACGATGTTTGCTCCAGTTAGTTTTGATGAGGAGACCGGCGAGATGCGTCCGACTGTAATCGTTTTCTCAGATGGTGATTTTGCTGGTTTTGATGCCTTCGATTCTGAAGAGATGTATGGTTCTGTTAACGCGATTGGGGATAGAGCGGAATTGCAAGCACCTCGGTTGCCAGGTATGGAATTTGACGAGCAAGGTCGTATTGCTGGGCAAGAGGACCTCTCTTTTGTGACCTATGATGCGCTTGGACAGGCGAACGAGTGGGCTATTCCGGATCCCTTCATGTTTGATGCGGATGGCGAGATATTAGGGGTCCAGCCGCCCCCAGCTCTGCTATTTGGGCAGGATGGAAATCAGTTTGGTCTACATCAGGACAAGCCGTTGTTCTTCCATGATGACCACGAACATGAATTCGAATCGGATAGTGGCCCGCAAATAGTTTACGACCAATTTGGAAATCCGATGACGACCGATATGCATATGATGGCGCAGATTATGCGTGACGAGAGCGGCAATGAATCCGGACGGCAGATGATGGGACGTACTACAGCCTGGGACGATGATTTCTTTGCCCATGGCTTGGCGCTGCAGACAGAGCAGTTCCATGTGGCCATGTTCGATGATGCTGGCAACGTGTCCACCGTGGCGATGTATGCTGAGCCCATCTTTGATGAAGCCGGAGGATGGGCAGGAATGATGCCGCCACCGGTGTTAATGCATGACGAATTTGGGCATGCGCACGGGTTACGCGAGTCGGACATAATGCTTTCTACTGACGTCATTCAAGATATTTTCTCCGGGGATTCTGGCATGCGGAGTGGGATGGATTCGGGTGGCGAGGGCATGTTCGAGATGAACTTCTTTGGTGCTACCGGAGCGCGTAGGGGCGGCATGGAGTTAAATATGGAGGCGTTTGCGGGTAGCGGCTTAGGTTCTGGTGACCCTGATTTGAGTGCGGAGGATACCCGCACTGATTTTAGGCCTGGTGACCCGTTCAAAGACCCGTTTGCCATGCCGTGGGGTGCGGGACCTGAAGCCTTAGGAAAATTTGAAAATGAAGGCCAAGGTAATTTTGCGGTCATGGGAATTTTCGATCCTGAACAGGGCAAGCATGTGGATTTTGAGGATT
>JAKUPR010000039.1:0-16425 GCA_022450585.1 Anaerolineales bacterium
CGGCTCTGCGTGCTCTATAAAAACGACCATTGCCACCCATCTGGGGGGCACAACGCTCGGTTTTACAACCCTCGTCCTGGGCAGAAATCCGCATCCAGACACTATTCTCAGCTGGTCCGGTAAGAGTAATTTCAGCTCGATCTCCGGTGCTTGAATTTGGCAGCCATGTCAGCAATTTCGCTAGAACATTCATCTCAGCAGTGTCACGAGGTCCGCGCCGCCTAAGGTTGTCAAACCTCCGAGGGCAAACATAATTCGAGCGTCCCTTCAATAGAGCCACCCGGAAAGGGATGTCCATGATCTTTCGAAGGGATGGCAAATCCTTCTTTACTATTTGGTCCTGGAGATTAATAGTATTTGTGGATATAACCACGCGCAGTTCATTCGACCATGACCATTGAAGCGCAGGCACTAAATAGGCCATACTCTTACCTGTGCCGGTACCAGCCTCCACTAACAGGTGGCGCTGTTTGGTAAATGCTCTCGCCACAGCACTCATCATATCCACCTGCTCAACCCTATGTTCGTAATTGGGTATATTGCGCGCAAGCGCGCCGTCTGGCAAGAAAAGACCCCGTAGACGATCATTATCCAAGGGGTGCGGGTCACCTCTAGGATGCAGCGGTGACCCCTCTGGAGCACTATCTGCAAACAATGATACGGCAGCCGTGCCTGTTATGGCCCCCTCACCGGAAGACTTCTGAAGCAACTCCTGAAACGGCAGTTTAGCGCCCCACTCTAGGGCCTGAGCCAGACGTAAGATCTCAGAGATTGTTTCCTGCGACAATTCTCTCGCACGCTTGAGGAGCTCTAGGTAAACCAGGCATGTTACACGCGCATCGTCCAGAGCACGGTGAGTAGCCGGCAACTCCACATCAAGCTCGGTAGCAAGCGAACCCAGACTGTAACGCCCAGCCGACGGCAATACAGTGGCAGCAAGGGCCATAGTATCTACGAATGCATTCTTTTGTAAAACTCCCATTTTGCGCACAAATCGCAAATCAAAGCCCACATTGTGGCCCAGTATCGGGACATCTCCAACAAATTCGGTAAGCTCTAGTAGTACCGCAGCGAGCGGCGGAGCATCGGCTACCATGTTATTCGTAATCCCCGTCAACTGAGAAACAAATGCTGGAATTCGACGCCCCGGATTCACGAAAGTTTTGAACTCATACTCAATACCTTCGCCAATTAGTTTTGCGGCCCCAATTTCGATGATGGCATCAGAATCTGGGTCAAGACCGGTTGTTTCCAAATCCAATGAGACCAATGTTTTGGGGATTACCATAGTAACATCAGGCAGAATCAAGTTGTGATAGCATTACACGAGTAGGAAATCCGCCGACAATCTACCCTTGCGAGTTGCAGCGCACTCGAGTATCATCACAATCGATTAAGTGAGAGTAAGCAGATGGTTAACACGGGCAACATTCAAACAAATCAGCTGCCGAGTGAACCTATTTAGACAGCTGATTCAGTATGCACCTAAGGCTCGGTCAGACTTTTGCGAGCGTCTTTATACACTTGGCGCACAGTACCTTTTGAATACGACGACCCTGTTCCCACAAAGTTACTTTCTGAAGGTTAGCCTTAAAAGTACGCCGCGTAGCGTGCATAGACTTGGGTACACTTCGCCCGAAACGAGTCCGTTTACCACAATGAGCACATTTAGCCATGATTGAAATCCTTATCGTCAACTGCTCCGGCGCGCAATTCTACCATATACTGGGTCGTCCGTGAACTGCAGCAAGTGTTCGTGTAATCTCTAAATCCAGTCATGCTTAACAAATCATTATCTACTCGACATCCATCAGCCATTACTACATACTGGAGAATGTTGACTTCCTATACATCATTCTTATCGCAAAATGAACAGAATCCAAACTGGGTCCCATCGTGTCCATTACGAAATTGTTGTCCAACACGAAATACAAGATGGGAATGACAATAAGGCAATAACGGTGTACTTACACAAAAAGAGTGACATGATTCGAATCGCAGACAATTTTCACTTCCTAATATGATTGCACAACAGTCCGGTGCCCCGCCTCTAATTCGCATTAACGGCAAGACATTCTCTGCAATGATCAGAGCCTCCCTTACATGGCTCCATACCAATCATCACACTGTGAACTCTCTCAACGTCTTTCCTATACCTGATGGAGACACTGGCACCAACATGCTTCTAACTATGCAAGCAGCGTGCGATGCGCTCGAGGACACAGATAGCCAGAGCGTTGCTGCCATAGCAGACATACTCGCTGAAGGAGCATTAATGGGTGCGCGCGGTAATTCCGGTGTAATCCTCTCACAAATATTGCGCGGACTCGCACGTGGGCTAAAAGATTTGGAAGAATGCGACACCAGGGAATTCGCCAAAGCAATGCTATGTGCAACAGATGACGCTTACCACAGCGTATTACAGCCAGTGGAAGGCACAATCCTGACCGTGATAAATGATGCCAGCACCGCGGCCACATCGGCCGCGGAAAAAGAAGATGACTTTCGAGATTATCTGCATCTAGTGACCAGTGCATGCGAACGCTCCGTGAATGGTACTCCCAATTTGTTGCCAGTCCTTAAGGAGGCAGGCGTGGTGGATGCCGGCGGATTTGGACTGCAGCTCCTTTTCGAGGGAATGCTGCGCCATTTGCTCGACAAACCGCTCGATGTAGCTCCGGAGCGTGATATCAATCCGCTGGATCTAGCTAGAATCGAGAACGCACTTGAAACAGTTGAACCCAACCAAGATTGGGAAGTAGTGCTCGATTTGCATCCACAACAGGGCATTAAGTTGGATGCTTTCTATGAACTTCTCCAGTCTATGGGTACTTCAATTCAGGTGGGCGAGGGAGACGATTTCATACGAGTGCATATCCACCTCACAGCAGAAAACAGATTCAAGCCAATCGAGTGCGCAGAAGCTATAGGTGCTGTTTCGAAAGTGCACATGGAAAACCTTCTGCACCAAATGGAACAACAGGTGCAGAAGGTAGACAGGCAAATAGAGTGGCAGCCCGGTCAACTGTTGGCCGTGACGGTTTCTCCAGGGCCCGGTTTCACGCGCATATTCGCCGCTCCCGCTGTTGCAGTGTTGCATGGTGGTCAAACCATGAATCCAAGTATTCAGGATATACTAAGTACATTCGAAGACCATCCGACTGATGAAGTCATCATCTTGCCCAACAACACCAATGTCATTTTGGCCGCCAAAGAAGCCGCCAGAATAAGCACAAAGCAAGTATGTGTTATACCCACTATTACAAGTGCGCAAGGTGCAGCCGCACTGGTCTCATTTGACCCAGATGGCTCCTTCGACAACATCTGCGCTGCCATGAAAGCGGGAGCCAAAGAAGTAGTAAGCCTGGAAATCACCACCGCCACACGCAGTACGAAAGTTGCAGATATCAACATCAGAGAGGGACAGATAATCGGACTACACAACGGCGAAATTACCTGCAATGGAGAGACTCCTCCAGAGTGCGTGTTGGAGATGCTGAACATAATCGGTATGGATGACTTCGATTTGGTAACCCTGTATTATGGCAAACAGATCAACCAAGACGATGCAGATAGCCTGCAGTCAGAAATCCAAGCCGTATTCCCACAACTCGAAGTCGAAAGTTATTGGGGTGGCCAGCTACATTACCATTACAATATCTCAATAGAATAAAGGAACAAATACATATACCGTGACCAAGACGAGAATCATAACTGATGGAAGTGCTCATTTTCCAGACCCAGAAGCCGCACGCCAACACAACATTAGCATTGTGCCACATAGTATCAAGATCGGCGAGCGTGCACTTCCCGACGGACTGGGCAGCATATCACCAGAACAATACCTGGAGCACGTAGCCAACGGCAAGGAACACACACAGGTCACAGCACCTTCGATCGAGGATTTTGTCGCACATTTCCAGAAAATTGGAAGAAGCTGTACGCATATTGTTTGCATCTGCGCTTCGGGCAATCTCAGCTATTCGTGGCAAAATGCCCAGGAGGCAGCTTCACTTGTAAGAGGGAAGTTGGAAATCATCGTCCTAGATTCGCGCACAACGTCCACGGGCCTTGGTCTTTTGACAGAAGCAGCCGGTGATGCAGTCAGCACAGGCGCATCGGCAGACGAGGTAGCACACGCTGTGCGCGTACGCATCCCAAACATTTATGCCATCTTTTTTCTAGAAACGATGCAGTACCTACAACACACTAACCGTGTTGATACATCCCAAGCAACGCTAGCGGCCATGCTCGGTGTCAAACCAATCATAGCTCTAGAGTCAGGAGATCTCATCCCTTTCGAAAAAGTACGCACGCGAACGCAGGCTCTAGAGAGGCTAATCGAATTTGTCAGCGAGTTTCCAGAGATCGAACAACTTGCGGTCCTGCGCGGCCGTGCCCGGGTTGCAGGCTCCGCACGCCAGTTACGATCACGTGTGGCAGATGCGTATCCTGAAGCACGCATCACAAACGCAATTTTCGGTCCGGTACTGGCATCTCTTATTGGCCCCGATGGGTTGGGAATTATCCTGTGCGAAGCCAGCGATCAACATTGACAAAATGATCCCCGAAGCATGAGCACTGCACACACTACCCTTCGCAAGATTCTCCAAGCCGAAGTCGCCGGGGGACATGCAAACAAAGCCGTTATTGGCGGTCTGCACAAAATTGCGCCCCTTTGGGAAAACCAGGCAAGAGCTGCAGGCATAGACAGCCAGTTTATCGCTAGCGTATTGAATAAATTACAGCAGTATGCTACGTTTTCGCTATCCGAACGAGAATCCTCAGTGAAAGAAATTCTAACTGAGCTGACTGACCAAGGTAATTCAGACACAACAAATCACTCGGAGCATTCTACTGAGCAATTCCAGACTAGACCCTCACAACCACAAACCCATAATCCTGCTGACAAGAAGAACGCACATAGGATGCTACCACTAAATGCACCGCTAACTACAGTAAGCGGAATCGGAGCAAGCCACTCGGAAAAACTAAAGAAGATGGGACTACATAGCATCAAGGATGCCTTGCAGCATTTCCCGCATCGGTATGTAGATTACTCCGCGTTAAAACCCATAAATCGCCTGCGATATCGTGATGAGGTTACAATAATCGGTAGAGTACAAAAAACAGGCCTACGCCGAGCAGGCAAAGGAAGAGTGCAAATTTTGGAGAGCGAACTCAGCGACGGTACTGGCTCCATCCAATGCAATTGGTTTAATCAGCCGTGGCTGGAAAAACAGCTGCGGCCAGGAAGACAGATACAGGTCTCTGGACGCATAGATTTATTCCTCGGACGCAAAATCCTTACCAATCCTGATTGGGAACCTTTAGATACAAAAGCAGTACACACCGGGCGAATCGTGCCCATATACGGACTTACCACAGGCATCTCTGCGAAAACCATGCGCAGCTGGATGCATACAGTGATCTCGGGAGCAGCGCAAGAAATACCTGACCCACTGCCAAAAAAAATGCGCAGTAGACTCCAACTGTTGCCTGCTGATGTAGCCCTTCGCGGTGTGCACTTTCCGGATTCACAGAAGCACCTAGAAGATTCTCGTCGCTGCATGGCCTTTACAGAGCTGCTGACAATGCAGTTAGGAATGCGCCGGCAGAAAAACTATTGGAAAGCGAACCACGGGCAAGCTCTTCACTGCGGTGAAGACTGGATGAACGCGGCAAGCGCATCGCTACCCTTCACCCTCACCAATTCCCAACAGACCACACTATCAGCTGTGGTCAAGGATATTGCAAGTCCCATCCCCATGTGTCGCCTACTTCAAGGTGATGTCGGCTCAGGGAAAACGGTGATCGCTGCTCTCGCTCTAGCTATCGCGGCAAACAATGGTATACAAGGAGCTTTGATGGCACCTACTAGCATTCTTGCTGAGCAACACTATCAGAGCTTGCGCACATTACTGGCTTCTATCCCGAATCTTGATCTTGGTGGAAAAAATCTTCCTGCAATCAGACTGTTGCTTGGCACAACACCTCAGGCTGAACGCAAGGATCTGGCTGCGGAAATTGCTAGAGGATCTGTCAAGATTCTCATAGGTACGCATGCCTTAATCCAAGAATCAGTAACATTCCCCAATCTAGGACTAGCCATCGTGGATGAACAACACCGCTTCGGGGTAGCACAGCGCGCGGCCCTACGAGAAAAGGGAAAAGAACCCCATCTGCTGGTGATGACTGCAACCCCGATTCCACGTTCGCTCGCTCTCACTGCTTATGGTGACCTAGACCTAAGTATTATCGACGAATTGCCACCAGGACGTGTACCGGTAGAAACACGGGTGATTTACCCACTGGAGAGACAACGAGCGTACAATTTCGTTCGCGCTCATGTAAAGAAGGGGAGGCAGGCATTCCTAATTTTCCCGTTGGTAGAAGAATCAGAAAAAATCCCAGAGAAAGCAGCAGTAGATGAACATCAACGTCTCACAAAAGATGTCTTTCCGGACTTGCGTCTTGGGCTTCTTCACGGCAAAATGAAAGCAGACGAGAAAGATGCTGTGATGAAGCAGTTCCGTAATGGGGAGACTGATATACTTGTGTCCACCACCGTCATTGAAGTAGGTGTAGATGTACCTAACGCGTCCGTCATGATGGTGGAAGGCGCAGACCGCTTTGGTTTAGCACAACTTCATCAGTTGCGAGGACGCGTAGGTAGAGGTGGTCAGAAATCATATTGCTTACTGGTCTCGGACAATAGGACCAATGACACAGAACATAGCAGTGATATCGCCAGTGAACGACTTAAAGCAATGGAGACCACCACAGACGGATTCGTTCTGGCTGAAAAAGACCTTGAATTACGTGGTCCGGGAGAATTCCTAGGTACTCGTCAAGCAGGATTCCACCTAGAGTGGGCTAGGCTTAGTGACAGAGCATTAATTGAATTGACCATTAAGGAGTCTGAAAGAATACTGAGGGAAGACCCTGATTTGGAACATCCGGAACATCACCTACTAGCCAGACTAGCTACTACGAGCGTGCAAACCAGCGCGAACGAGATAAGTTAAAAACCATGACCATGCGAGCTGTCTTTCCTGGTACCTTCGACCCAATTCACTTTGGGCATATTGATATTGCGCGCCGGGGTTGCGCACTTTTTGATGATTTAGTAATAGCAGTATATGACCGCCCACTGAAATCTCTACTTTTCTCCCCTGATGAGCGGATGGAATTGGTACGCACCGCTTTCGAGGATGATGACAATATCACGGTGCAAGGATACCGTACCCTGACAGTCAGTTTCTGTACATCTATCAACGCACAGGTACTACTGCGAGGATTGCGAGTTTTCTCCGATTTCGAGCATGAATTTCGTATGGCATTAGCTAACCGTCGCCTCGCACCGGAAATTGATACCGTATCGTTGATTACCAGCGAAAAGCACACATTCCTTAATTCAACTACCGTGCGTGAGGTTGCATCTCTAGAAGGAGATGTCAGCTCGATGGTACCTGACTTTGTGCAAAAAGCATTGGACGAAAAACTTTCGCAAACCCGCGCCTCCGAGAAAGAAGTGTACAATAGTCTGCGCGACTGAAGCAAGCATGGAAAACTAGCACGGAGCGAGAACCCATGGATATACTGCATCTAGTAGATAGACTGGAAAACATTGTTCACGAATCGCGGACAATTCCATTTTCCCGTAAACTACTGTTAGATGAAGACAGGTTAATTGACATCATTGACCAAATGCGGGTGACCATTCCAGACGTAGTAAAAACAGCTCAAAAAGTTACTTCTGAACGTGATCGACAGATTGCGCAGGCACAGGAGGAAGCGGAACGCATTCGGAAGCTTGCCAAGGCAGAAAGTCGCGCTATCCTGGAAAATGACCAAATTACAAAAGGGGCACATATACGCGCTGAGCAAATTATGGAAGAGGCAGAACGCCATGCCTCCAAGACCCGCGCAGACGCAGACAATTATGTCCTGGACCGGTTTGGGCGCATTGAGCATGAACTCCTGGGGCTAATACAGCAAGTACGCAATGGTATTAAAGTTCTGCAAGAGTCAGATACAGAAAAGCAAGTTCGGGGATCAGAAGAATCTGCTTGACATAGTTTTCAATTCCCCTTTATAATCTACTTCTCAAAGATTGTTGGATTGTTGCTATTGTTTGAAATCGTAGCTAAGTTTTGGATACAACGGGAACTAAGAAATGACACCATTACCGAAGCGCAAACATTCGAAGGGTCGCAGAAATCGCCGACGCGCACACGACTCTCTAGCACCACAGCTCATGGCCGTCTGCGCAAATTGCGGTGAACTTCACCGATCACACCACGTGTGTGAGCATTGCGGCCACTACGGCGGTCGTGCAGTAATTGAGGTAGAACGCTAGTACAACCCCAAAGCCCGCTATTACAGGCTGGCTTCAGCAGGGCCTCTTATTTTGAGCATGCTCTCTCCCGGCAAAACCGCATTCCTGTTTCCTGGTCAGGGATCACAATTCGTAGGTATGGGACAAAAGCTAGCCGAAAAATCACCGAAGGCGGCACAGGTGTTCAAAGCGGCTGATCAAATTCTTGGAATAGATCTTTCAAATCTGTGTTGGTACGGCCCGTCAGATAAATTAAATGACACACATAATACACAGCCCGCTCTTTACACGTGCAGCCTAGCTGCCCTAGCAGCCCTACGGGAACATACAGGAGATTTTGTTCCTGCCTTTGTGGCCGGACACTCCCTCGGCGAAATCACTGCTCTAACTGCCGTCACATCCCTAAGCTTCGAAGCGGGCCTGAAATTAGTGCGTGAGCGCGGAAGACTGATGAAGCTCGCGGGAGACCACCAAGCTGGAGGCATGGCAGCCATAATCCGACTGGAACAAGAAGAACTAGTGAATATATGTGCCAAGGTAACCATGGAAAGCGGTCTTCAGGTCCAAGTGGCTAATGATAACTGCCCTGGGCAAATTGTAATTTCCGGGCATGTTAAGGCTCTAGAATTAGCGATGTCAGAAGCCAAAATTGCCGGAGCGCGTAGATTGCAGCGTCTCCCGATCTCCATCGCTGCTCACTCTCCGCTAATGGAAGGTGTGGAAAGTGCATACCGAGAGGTCATACAGGGTCATTCTTTCGGCACTCCTGACACGCCGATCATAGCTAACACTACGGCTACGCCAATACACACATCCGAGGCAATACAGGCAGAACTCAATTCCCAACTCACTGCACCGGTGCGGTGGCGCGAAAGCATGGTGCACTTGCTCTCTGCAGGAATAACAAATTTCGTTGAATTTGGACCAAAGGATGTACTCACCGGGCTGTTACGCCGTATCGACCGCAATGCCACTGGGTATTCTATCGATACGCCCGACGCCATAACTAAGTTAATATCCAAATGAACATGGCCAACACTCATGCAATCACTACTGGAAAAGAATAAAGCATAGAAAATGCTTCGCCGATTGACACGACTTGAACTGCACGGTTACAAAACCTTTGCTAGCAAAACCGACATAGAATTCGGTGACGTAACCTGCATTGTAGGGCCAAATGGTTCTGGAAAAAGCAATATAGCGGACGGAGTGCGCTGGGTTCTCGGGGAGCAATCCTACTCGCTTTTGCGTGGCCGTAAGACCGAGGACATGATTTTCTCAGGATCAGAACAACGATCCCGAGCGAGTATGGCATCCGCAACCATCGTGTTTGACAATTCCGATGGCTGGCTACCTATTGATTTCTCCGAAGTAAGCCTGACCCGCCGTGCGTATCGTGACGGACAAAATGAGTACCTTTTAAATGGACAGAAGACACGCTTGCGCGATGTAGCCGACTTGCTTGGAAAAGTCGGCCTAGCTCAACGCACATACACTGTCATCGGACAGGGATTAGTAGATACGGCACTCTCTCTGAAAGCAGATGAGCGCCGCAAACTATTTGAGGAGGCAGCCGGAATAGGTGTATATCGCCAAAAACGTGAGGATGCCCTGCGCAAACTGGAGCAGACTGGGCGCAACCTGGAACGTGTATCTGACATACTGGCAGAAATTCGTCCACGTTTGCGAGCACTTGAACGTCAGGCACGTCGCGCCCAAGAGTTCCATCAACTACAAGAAGACTTGCGGCATCTGCTCCGAAGCTGGTATGGTTATCACTGGCATGCTGCCCAACAGGATCTATCACAGGCTCAGGAGAGATTGAAAAAGCGTGAAACTCAGCTATCCGAACTCTGGGAACAGCAACAAACACGCTCGGAACAGGCTGCGACGAGACGGGAGAAAGTGTCCGCAAAACGCAAACAGCTCAGTAGTTGGCATCAAGATGCAGCCAAGCTGCACGAGGATTACGAATCACTCCATCGCGAAATCGCTGTTACAGAAGAGCGTGCGCGCAACATGGAACAGCAATGTGAGAGAATCGAATCCGAGTTGATTTCTATGGAGGCCAACCTCGAGGATCAACAGGCACGAGTCCAGCAAGCATCCGAACAACATGCCGCATTGAAATCCGAGCATACACAAGCATTGCAGCGACAAATTTCAGTGCAGGAGGAGCACAAGAAACTCGAAAATAAACGTGCTGCACTGAAAGCCGAGGAACGGCAGCAATCACTGCACATGAGTGATCTAGGCGAGCAACTAATCACATCACGGGCTCGCAACCAGGCACTAGATGTTACAAGCAAACAACTCAATCAGGAAATTGAAGAGTTAGAAATAGAAACACAGAAGTCTGAACATGATCTGCAGGAGGCAGCGCAGCGGCTACATCTTTGCGAGGAAAAACTTATAGATGACAGCCATACACGAGAACGGGTTGAAGAAAAACTCCATGCGCGTAACATGGAGCGCGAAAACACTCGCACAGAGATTGAGAGACTGATGGAGAAAGTAGCAGTCGCTCAATCTGAGGTAGAGCGACTGCAGGTACGACAAAGATGGATATCACAGCAAAGCACTGGAGAGGAGAACACTGTCTCAGGCCAGCAACGGTTATTGGAGGCTGCCTCAGCAGGTCACTTGCAAGGCCACATCGGGAAATTGATGGACCTCATTGAGACTGCACCGCACCATGAGACTGCCATTGGTGCAGTGTTGGGAAACAGCATACAGGCAAGTGTAGTTAGCGATTGGCCTGCCATAGATGAAGCACTTATGCTGCTTGAGCAGCACGGCGGTCGCGCTACCCTGCTACCTCTTGCACAGTTACGCCCACCCCCAGTATTACCTGCACCTAACAATTCTCACTTCATAGGATGGGCAGTTGACCTAGTCCAATGCGCTCGGGAACATCGGCCTGCTGTCGCCGTATTTCTAGGTCAAACAGCCATTTGCGATGACCGTGCGGCTGCCCGCAAGATAGCGTCAGAATTACCACCCGGCGCAATCTCAGTGACCCTAACCGGAGAAATTTACCGCGCAGATGGTTCCACTATCATTGGAAGTACAAGTCAACAACATGGCCTAGCAATGGCACGCGAAGCTCGAGCTCTGCCCGAAAAAATAGAGGATGCTCAATCAGCACATACACAACTGGAGCAAGAACTCAACATCAAGTCTACAGAGTTGGAAGGACTACAAACACTCTTACAAGAGATTCAAATGGAACATGCAGCGATACAGAAGAAAGAGCAAGGGGCAACCGAGACACGCGACGCCGCTCTTCTGGATGCGGAACGATCCAAGAATAACGATACATGGTACCGGCAACAGCTAGAAAATTTGCACGCAAGACTACAAACAGTAGCAAACGAGCAGGAAAATTGCATGCAAGAACTTGACTCGTTAACGACAAAACACAGCGAGGCCTCAAGAAGTGCAGATGAAATCCAAGCCAAGCTTCTAGAACTTGATGCCGACGTCCTAAATGAAATCGTAACCGCCTCACAAACGGAACTAGCGGTGGTCGAACGCGCATTGCATGATGCCAACACACGTAAATCTGAGGTACATGGCTCCTATGAAGGTGAACTAACTAGAGTTAACGCTCGTCGCTCCCAAGCCAAGACTTTCATGACTCAAATCCGAGAACTGCGTGACAAAGCAAGTGGTCTCGGCAATAACCAGAAAGCATCTCAGAAGAAACTTAACCAAATCCAAGCGAAAATAGATCCAGAAGAGGCTACGATACACTCCTTGGAAATAGAATTGTTCACGCTGGACGGGCCTGAAGAACAGTTTCGCGAAAAGGTACATTCAGGAGAGCACAAGCACGCGCAAGCTCAAGTAGGATTTCAGAGGGCGCAGGATAAAATGCATACCCTTCAGTCGCAAATCAATGATGACTTTGGCCTAGCAGAACTAGAGTTCGGAGATAATGTAACGGGCTCCACTCCACTGCCCTTTGATCAATTGGTAGAACACTTGGAATATGTATCTGAACTTCCTGAGGGCATAGAGGAATCAATCAACCGTCGCAGAGTACAGTTACGCCGGTTGGGTGGAATTAATCCAGAGGCACTGCAGGAATACGAGGATGTGAAGCAGCGTGACGAACATTTGACAACGCAAATCAAAGACCTAGAAGTAGCATCAAGTCAACTGCGAGAGGTCATTTCCGAGTTAGACGAGTTGATGCAACGTGAATTCCAGAACACATTTGACGCAGTCTCGAAAGAGTTTGAACACACATTCGAGCGCCTATTTGGTGGCGGCAGCGCTCACCTAGAACTCAACGATCCCGGTGATTTAAGGAAGACGGGTGTGGAAATCATTGCACGGCTTCCCGGACGTCGGCAGCAAGGCCTAGCCTTGCTTTCTGGCGGAGAACGAGCGCTTGTCGCATGCGCTTTGATTTTTGCGCTGCTACGTGTCAGCCCGACACCATTCGCGCTACTGGACGAAGTAGATGCTATGTTGGACGAAAGCAATGTTGGTCGCTTTCGCGCAATCTTGAGCGATATCAGCGAAAACACACAATTCGTGCTGATCACTCATAATCGTCACACCGTAGAGGTTGCAGACACAGTCTACGGAATCAACATGGGGATGGATAGCTCCAGCACGGTAATTAGCTTAAAACCCGACGAAATAGAGTAAGCGCCGTGACACGCAGGAAAGTAGTTTGCTTATTATTCTGATTGTAAACGCGCGTAGAAATCCTGCAGCGTGGGTTCGGCTGGCGCAAAATCCTCCCACCACTCCAGGATTTCAATACTCTCTTGGGCACGACTCGTCGAAATCCAGTCAGTAAAAGCTTGGCGACGACGCTGCACAAGCATGTACTCTGGCAACGGACGCACCTCCTTAGCAATGATGTCAATCACGTGCAGTCCAAACTGAGTGGCAACAAGTTCAGGTATCACACCAATCTCAGAAGAAAACACTGCTTTGTCGAAGGTGGCAACCATTTGACCACGCGGAAACCACCCCAAATCACCGCCCCTTGCAGAATTGGTAGCATCCATAGAGAATTCCGACGCTAAGGCGGGGAAATCATCGCCAGCCAGCGCACGCGTCAAGACAGATTGCGCAATCGCCAGATCACGCACGGGAAGCAGAATGTGACGCGCATGTACCTGCTCCTCCTGTACAATTCGATATTCAGATTCCATGGCCTCACGCAATTTTGTGGACATCAAACCTTGCTCTAGCATACCTCTGAAATCCTCTTCATTCATTCCTGTTTCCGCCCTAAGTGTTCCAAGATGACGTGTATAATTTTCCCGATATGCCGCTTCCGTATATGCCGTAGGAGTAGGAACTGAGGTCAACTCGGATGTACTCGGTAATTCAGTATCAAGAACTATGGATGACGAGACGTCAGATTCCAGAACATCTTCATAGCCAAAATACTGATTTACCGCAATTTCAATTTCATCCTCGGTGACAGTTATACCCCGGGCAGCAGCTTCAACACTCACCAACTCAGATACAACAAGTTGTTCCAAAACTTGACGAGATAAAACCGCTGGTTGGTTTAATTCCTCGTCAATCTGTTCCAATCGAACTTGTAATTGATCTCGTTGCTCCCCCAAATAATTCAGCATTTCTGAATAGGTGACATACTCATTCAGAAGCTGTAGGCGCCGAAAACGCGTGTGCTGTTGTAATGTGCGAAGCGAAATTGAATGATCACCAACAGTAGCAACCGCTCGATTGGGGGTAAACCAATACTGCTGTAGAATGCCATAGGCCAGCAACGTAAATACTACTAATGCTACCCCTGCCGTGGAAACCAGTAGCAACAACCGCAACTTGCTCTCACGACTACCTTGATACATTCGCCAACGAAGCCAAACTCCAGAACCAACGCCCTTACTGCCCATTAGCCCTCAGAACAAACTAGCTAAAGCCAAGTGCCGCGATCAAACCCCAGAAGTGCCATGTGTCGAGCACGCTTTATTGCCCTAGCAAGCATACGCTGATGTCGAGCACATGTGCCAGTACGACGACGAGGGTTGATCTTCCCATCCGGACCGGTCTGCCTAGCTAGAACTTCGACATTCTTGTAATCCAGAGTGTCAATATTATCAACACAAAACTGACATACTCTCGGTCGGCGCTGGAATGAACGCCGTCGACCACCTCTCTGAAAACTCATCCTCTCACCCTCCTTGCGATGGAATGTAAACCACACAGCCACGCAATTTGATATCTACGACTTTCCATGATGGGAAGCATATGTATGCCCGCGCAGAAAACACTATACAACAGATTCGGACTCGCCAAGGTCAGAGTCCGCAGAACTCATTCTTGAGTCCACAGTTTCCGGGACGTCGTCCGTACTAGTTGCAGGCACTTCACTTACGCTGACAACACTTTCATCATCGCTCGCACCCTCGACACTCTCCACGTTTTCCACATCTTCTTCGGAGGGAACAATCAATTCCGAGCGCGTTATCATAAAACGAATCACATCCTCACTTAGTCGCATCTGACGTTCTAGTCCGGCTGGAGCAGTCGGAGGGAGATTAGCATACCAAAAAACATAATGGCCCTCATATTTTCTCCTGATAGGGTAAGCCAATTTGCGACGTCCCCAATTGTCTACTCGCGCAATATCTCCTCCTGAATCAGCAATCCAGCCCTCTATGCTTTCAGTTAAGGCAACCTGACTTGCTTCGTCCAACTCTGTATTGAGAATAGTTGCAATTTCATATTCACGCATTATCGGAAACCTCTTTCCTCGAGATTAGCCCCTTTCGGGTTCAGAGAGAACGCCTAATTAGAGCGGAAAGTGAGAGGAAAAACCAAACTCTCAGATGTCGAAGTTTACCATGCTAAGACAGGATTGTAAATACTGACAAATGGTTTCAATTTAGCTTTGGTCACCTTCTCCGCCACTAGCGGGAAGAGAGAGAAAGAAGGTGCTTCCCTGCCCCAGCTGACTCTCTAGCCATACGCGCCCACCATGCCTCTCAGAGATTGATTTCACAAATGTAAGGCCTAGGCCACTGCCAACGTACTCCCCATCCTGCTGGCCACTCACACGGTAAAACCGTTCAAACAGCCGGTCCTGGTCAGCCCGAGAAATACCGACCCCATTGTCGGTCACCGACAACACCACGTCATCAGCACGCATATCCACATGGACTCTTACTGTTCCCCCAGCCTTTGTGTAACGCACACCATTGTCAATTAGATGACGAATAGCACGCCTTAGCAAGCTTTCATCTCCTGATACTGGCCTTATTTCGTCCGCTAACGAATACTCCAGTTGGATACCCTTGGCAATAGCTGTCGGGCGTGCTTCCTCAAGTACATTTTGAGTCAGTTCCTCGAACCGATGGGTTTCCCAGTCTGATCCCAGTATCGATTCGATGCGCTGCAAATCAAGTACGTCCTCAATCAGCTTACTCATCTGCTCAACTCCGACTACAATCTTCTTGGAAAACTCCCGCTGGCGGACGTTCAGTTTGCCCACCATGGGCAGCATGGTAGCATATCCATGCATCAAGGAAAGAGGGTTTTTCAAGTCATGGCTGACCGCAGCAATTGCATCAGTTTTCTGCCGGTCCAGTTGTTTGAAGTCGGTGACATCACGTAATACAGCAAGCCTTCCGATAATAGATCCATCTTGTCGAAAAATCGAAGACGTCGATGCTGAGAAGGTACGCCCGTCTGCGAGCTTAATTTCATGAGCAGAAGTGCGCTCGTCGCTCGCTCGTAGAGCTACAGCGAGCTGAGGATGATGAATCATCTCGTTAATTCGACGACCCCTAATATCTTCTTCCGGCAATTCGAACAGATCTTTTGCGGCCGGATTAAGAAGCAATATCCGCAGGCGCGAATCAGTGACAATTACTGCATCCGGAGTAGCGGTGAGAATAGCGGCAAGTTGCTGTCGACCACCCTCGCTAGTCTCGAACAGACGAGCATTGGCTACAGCAACCGCAGCCTGACCCGCCAGAGTGGTAAGTAGATTAGATTCTTCGGGTGAGAAGTGATGTGACGCAGAATATCCCAGCCATAACCCACCTAATAGATTAGCCTCATGCAGAAGTGGAAGAGCAATCACC
>JAKUPR010000039.1:16435-17998 GCA_022450585.1 Anaerolineales bacterium
ACTAGTTAGAACGGTCAGAACTGTCCGAGCCCGTGACACATTCTCTATCGCAATCATCTCTCCTTCAGACTTTATCAGCTTTAAGATGTCTGTATCCAACGCACTCATGTCGGCAGCACCTGACCCGGCGGAGAACGACTGAAATTTGTCATAGCGTCCATCAAAGGGAAGGAGCAACAGACGAGCACCCTCAGCATCAGTCACACTTAGCGCACCCTCTAAAATGGGAGGCAAGGACTCATCTAAATTCAAGCTTCTGGCAACTGAAAGAGAAGCTTCTAGTAACAGATTGAGTTCATCCACTAGTGAACGCACACGGACGCGCATTCGCTCAAATGCCTCACCCAATCGGCCCACCTCATCAGCGCCACTGATTAGTACTGGATTCCCAAGTTCACCAGCAGTAATTTGCTCTGTAGCGGCTGCCAAAGCACCCAACGGACGAGTTAGGCGTTGGCTAATCATCAACAAGAAAATTATGCCGAGCGCACCTCCCGCAAGCAGCATTAGCGCTAGAGGAAATGAAATCTGCGTGGCCTGCGTCCAAACCGCGGAATCCGGTACAATGATTACCACATTCCACGGATATTCACCCACCGGCAAGTAGTAAACGAGCCGTGTAGAACCATCGGCAGCCCGATCCTCATACGCATGGCTACCCAAAGAAGATGTAGGCAACGCTTCAACATCGGAGGCTGGTTGCCACACTTGTCGCACCTGAGACGAATCCGGATGGTAGAGTATACGATCTTGACCATCGGTAATGAATCCCCTCCCAGACCCTACCAGTAATCCCTGCAGGCTATTGATGGCAGGAAGCATAAGCGGGCTAGTGACAATTTCCGCTCGACCAAGCAAAGCGCCTAACAATACTCCAGTTTCAGAATCTGTAACTGGAGAAACAAACGAAACCAGAGCAGCGGCACTTTCCCGCACTGGAAAAATAAGCTCATGGGCCGATATTCCCTGAAGACCAATTTGAACAGCCGCAACCTCAGCTGGGGTCAAACCCAGCACAGTAACATCAGTTTCGGGGTAACTAGCAAGAGGGCGCCCCAGACTGTCGAAAAACACAAGCTGGTTGAAGTAGGGTAAGGCGCTGATTCCCTGCGATAGATGCTGCGACCGCTCTTTCGCGTCACCGCTGTGCAAGCGCACGTCCCTAGACAAATCAAGTAATAGGCTCTCGCCAGTACGGATAAAAAATGGGATAATCTCTGCAGCATGCTCTGCATCACGCTCCATCTGATCCACCACTAATTTATTGGCCGCACGCCGTGCAAGGACTGTGTTGGCTGAGAACAGCAGGGCTATTCCCACAACCGCCATGGGTAAAAGCGCGAACAGAAGCTGTCTGTTTAAGTTTTTAGCATACGGAGGTAATCTGCGCGGAGTTTTCCGAAACCATAATCTTGGCGCTAATCGACGAGTCAGTTCGCCAACAATCCCAGCTGCAATCAGTTCGACAAACAGGGGAGGTGCGCTCGCCAACCAAACGGCGATTGTCAAATCCAATTGCGTGAGACCTCTGGGCCCTTCATCCAAACTGAGCGATGCCAACTT
>JAKUPR010000004.1 GCA_022450585.1 Anaerolineales bacterium
GAGGTAAGCCTCAGTCCGTTATTTTTAACCAACTCTTAATCTTCAGTTGCATAATCTGCCTGATGGAATCTTCTTGCTCTGCGATACCTTACTCGCTTTCGACCACACACGTGGCCATCTTCTAGCGATTACTCACGCAATGGAAGATTCACCCGTAGAAGAAGCAGAGGCCCATAAGCGGCTAGATGATATCGAGTCCCGACTCAACATAGCAACACCGTCCATTCAAACACCTGCAACCACAGATAGCAAGACTCAACACTCGCATACACAGCCTCAGTTTGAGGCAATGGTCCAAAAAGCAAAGGAGCATATAGCGGCAGGTGACGTCTTTCAGGTTGTTCTCTCGCAGAAATTTACGCGCCAGACAGAAGCTAGCCCTTTTGCCATATACCGTACATTGCGTCGCCTGAACCCATCTCCATATATGTTCTTTTTTGATTTTGGAAACCTTACCCCAGAACCTTTTTCACTAATCGGTGCGTCCCCTGAAGTACACGTGCGCATGGAATCCGGTCGTGCCACTTTACGCCCGATTGCGGGCACACGACCGCGAGGTGCTACAACTGAGCAGGACGAAGACCTAGCGGCTGACCTACTGACTGATGCCAAAGAACGCGCCGAACATGTCATGCTAGTAGACCTAGCACGCAATGACCTTGGGCGCGTATGCGAGTATGGGTCTGTCGAAGTCACAGACAGGATGGTAGTGGAACGCTATAGTCATGTGATGCACATAGTCAGCCAAGTGGAGGGCAACCTTCGCCCAGAGATGGATGCATTCGACCTTCTGGCGGCAACCTTCCCGGCCGGTACTGTCAGTGGCGCGCCAAAAGTACGGGCCATGGAAATTATCGCAGCGCTGGAGGGCAATCCGCGCGGCCCCTATGCCGGTGTAGTGGGTTACTTCGGTTTCGATGGCTCTATGGACACTTGTATCGCGCTACGCACCCTCTATATGCAGGGAAATTCAGTCACCGCTCAGGCAGGCGCAGGCATAGTAGCCGACTCGGAACCAGCCAATGAATATGTCGAAACACTCAACAAAGCTCAAGCCGTGGCATTGGCAATTGCACGAGCAGAGGGAAATCCTGATAAAGTATAAAGTTAGACATGATAGCCGTTATAGATAATTACGACAGCTTCACCTATAACCTCGTGCAGTATCTTGGTGAAATGGGCGCACAGTTGCGCGTTTTCCGAAACGACAGTGTTTCAGTGGCAGACCTAAAAGTACTCGCACCCAGCCACCTTGTCATTTCTCCCGGACCCGGCATTCCGGATGACAGTGGCGTCTCTCTTGCAGCCATACGCGAACTAGGACCAACAGTTCCCACCCTAGGAGTTTGCCTAGGACATCAGGCTATTGGTGCGGTCTTCGGCGGGACAATACAGCGTGCTCCAGAGCTAATGCATGGAAAAACCTCCGACATCCATCACAGCGGCACCGACCTTTTTCAAGGTCTTCCCAACCCTTTCACAGCCACCCGCTACCACTCACTAATTGTCGCAGAGCCACTACCAAAATGTCTTCTCAAACAGGCGGGTACAAACGATGGCATACTAATGGCTATTCGCCATCGGAAACACCCGATCTACGGCGTCCAATTTCATCCAGAAAGTATTCTCACCGAGGGTGGTAAAACACTGCTGAACAACTTTCTTTTACTCCAAACGAATACTCACAAACTGACAAAATGAGGACGTTATGCTGACTGACATACTCCCGAAATTGATGAGCAACAAAAGCCTGACCCAATTCGAAGCCGAGGGCGCAATGAACCAAATCATGTCAGGCAATGCCACACCAGCACAGATTGGCGCTTATCTGGTAGCGCTTCGCATGAAAGGCGAGACTGTTGACGAGATCATTGGTAGCGCCCGCGCAATGCGCGCACACGCAGTTAAGGTGACGCCTTCAGATTCATCCGCGCCACTACTTGATATTGTCGGGACGGGCGGCGATGGTTCCCACAGCTTCAATATTTCCACCACAGCAGCATTCGTTGTCGCTGGAACTGGACGCCGGGTTGCCAAACATGGTAATAGAGCAGCCAGCAGTAAATGTGGCAGCGCTGATGTACTGGAGGCAGCTGGAGTTTCAATGGATCTAACTCCGGACCAGGTCGCTAGGTGCATCGACACCGTCGGCATCGGTTTCATGTTCGCACCCCGCTTCCATCCCGCCATGAAACACGCGATTGGGCCACGGAGAGAACTCAAACAACGCACTATCTTCAATATACTCGGTCCTCTAACTAATCCAGCTGGAGCAACCCACCAGTTAACCGGTGTCTATGATCCACACTTAACTGAGACACTAGCCTGCGTACTCGGTGAACTTGGCAGCAAGGCGGCAATGGTAATTCATAGCCAAGATGGCTTGGATGAGCTAACCACATCTGGCCCAAACCGTGTAAGCCAGCTCCTTCCTGATGGAAGTGTCCATTCATTTGAATTGAATCCACATGACTTAGGACTGAGCAACAGCGATCAGGCGAAAATGACTGGTGGTTCTGCCAAAGACAATGTGAATATCATGTTCGACATTCTCACTGGCAAAATAGACGATGTACGCAAAGATGCAGTCCTGCTAAATTCCGCTGCCGCAATAGCTACAGAAAATGGCGATTTAAATATAGCGATGCAAGAAGCGCGGACCGCTCTTGAAAATGGTGCAGCCTTGCAGAAACTGGAGGCTCTGGTAGAAAGTAGTCAGAAGTTTGCAGAACTATAATGACAATTCTCGACGAAATCTTCGCGCAAAAGCGACATGAGGTAACAAAGGAACGACGTTTGCTCCCAGACGCAGAACTGGAGAATATGGCCGCAGCAACCGCGCTTCCACCTGATTTTTCCGCCGCCTTGCGCGGCAAATATACCATGCCGAACTTGATAGCTGAGGTAAAGAAGCGTTCTCCAAGTAAGGGTGAGCTATGCGTCGATTTCGACCCACTGGTTCTAGCACAGGATTACGCTAGTAATGGCGCAGCCGCGATTTCCGTACTAACAGACGAAAAATACTTTGGGGGCTCCCTGAGCCACCTGAGTGCAATTTCTGATCTAGATTTGGGAAAGCCGTTGCTGCGTAAGGATTTTATCTTCCACCGCTATCAGATACTGCAAGCACGAGTCGCCGGAGCCAGCGCAGTATTACTGATTGTGGCTATGCTAGAACCCACAGAGCTGGTGGAATTACTAGCAGTTGCATCCGAACTGCAACTGGCCGCACTTGTAGAGGTACATACTCTCTCTGAATTGGATGCAGCTATGTCAGCGTGTGCTGACATTATTGGAATCAATAACCGTGATTTACACACGTTCACGACAAACCTTGATGTCACTGCCGCGCTCCGCCCACATGTCCCTGACGAGGTGATTATGGTTTCCGAAAGCGGCATCCATACGCTAAAGGATGTGTATCGTCTGGAGGAATTGCGTGTGGACGCAATGTTGATCGGCGAGGAACTTGTTAGCGCAACTGACACGCCAGCCCGAGTCCGACAATTCACACAAAGGAACAAAGACGAATGAGAACATTGGTCTGGTTAAACCAACATTCATCACTGGTCATCCTATGAAAATAAAGATTTGCGGAGTCACATCTCCAGACGAAGCACTACTTGCCGCCGACCTAGGCGTAACGCACATTGGTCTAAATTTCTATCCTCCGAGCCCCCGGTATCTGCACACTGAGCACGCACTTGCGATAACCCAAGCACTACACCAGTTGTCTGCAGCGCCACTTCTGGTGGGAGTATTCGTGAATGAGAATGCCGATACCATACGGCAGAAAATGGACATGTACGGCTTGGATATTGCGCAATTATCTGGCAATGAGACAAAAGATACTCTTAGAGTGCTCGGGGGTTGCGCATACAAAGCGTATCGTCTCGGCGAAACTACGCACACCACTTTTCCCAACCCTACTAGCCGATACGGGACACCCGATTTCATGATCGACGCACACGTTCCCGGACAATACGGCGGCACTGGACAATCGTGCGACTGGGAAAAAGCAGCCGATATCGCACGCCGACATGATGTATTTCTGGCCGGTGGATTGACACCCGAAAACGTCATAGAAGCCATCGAACGCGTACATCCATGGGGTGTGGACGTAGCTTCTGGCATCGAGCGCACAACTGGCACTAAGGATACCGACAAAATGAAGAAATTCGTCTCAAATGCACTTGTAGCATCTGACTCCAAACCCTCAGAAACACAGACGGATGTATAGTATTCGGAGGTAAAATGAACGCCCCAACCACATTACCGGGAAAATTTGGCGCTTATGGAGGTCAGTTCGTACCCGAGGTTTTAATGCCTGCTCTTGGAGAACTTGAACACGCCTTCATCAGTAACACTAACGACCACGACTTCCAGAATGAGCTACAGCAGTTGCTCGCCACATATGTAGGCCGACCAACTCCACTCAGCTTCGCTGGACGTCTGACTGAACATTGCAATGGCGCAAAAATCTACCTAAAGAGAGAGGATTTAGCACACTCCGGCGCGCACAAGATCAATAACGCACTAGGGCAGGCATTGCTAGCCCGCCGCATGGGTAAGGAACGCATTGTGGCCGAGACCGGGGCAGGACAACACGGAGTAGCCACTGCCACCGCATGCGCTCTCCTAGGAATGCAATGTGTAGTCTATATGGGCACTGTAGATATATCTCGACAGGCACCCAACGTTGCGCGCATGAAATTGCTGGGCGCGGAAGTAAAAGCTGTTGATAACGGATCGAAAACCCTGAAGGATGCTATCAATGAAGCTATTCGCGACTGGGTTACAAATGTCGAGGATACACACTATCTGCTTGGCTCAGCTCTGGGACCCCATCCTTACCCTACCATGGTACGCGATTTTCAGGCGATCATCGGCAGAGAAACACGTGAGCAAATCATAGAAGCCGAGAATTCCGTCCCAGACACGATAATTGCCTGCGTAGGTGGCGGCTCAAACGCAATAGGTATGTTCCATGAATTCATCGCTGATGAGGAAGTAGAATTAATCGGTGTGGAAGCGGCAGGCACGGGCATTATCAGTGGCAAGCATGCTGCTAGATTCGCAGATAAGAAAATCGGCCGACCAGGAGTATTGCATGGGTGTTACACTTTTGTACTACAAGATACTGACGGTCAGATCGCACTGACACATAGCGTCAGCGCCGGTCTTGACTACGCGGCAGTGGGTCCAGAACACACACACCTGCGAGATCTGAAACGAGCAACATACACCCATGCGACTGACCATGAAGCTTTAGATGCCTTCCAATTGCTCTGCGAAATGGAGGGCATCATTCCTGCACTTGAATCGGCCCATGCTGTGGCTGAAGCCATTAAGCGTGCACCAGAGATGAATAATGAAAGCATAATCATTGTCAATCTCTCAGGCCGGGGCGACAAAGACCTAGATACCGTGCTAAATAGCATGGAAATACCATCATAACCCGGCGGTCTGCAATTAGATTTGATATGAACAATCCTGTTGACCTAGTTTCCAACGCATTCACCGGTAAGCACCCGGCATTCATGCCCTATTTCACACTCGGTTACCCCGATTACGAACGCTCGCTGCAAATTTTGGAAGCCTGTGCAGCAGCTGGCTCAGACATGATGGAACTGGGGATGCCATTCTCCGACCCGCTAGCAGATGGACCAACAATCCAACACAGTAGCCAAATTGCTTTGCAAAATGGCATGAACGTAGCACGCTGTTTGGAAGCAATTGCCGAGCTGCGTACTAGGGGTGTTACCATCCCTCTACTTTTGATGGGTTATTACAACCCGATTCTGGCCTATGGGGAGACTCGATTCGCCCGCGAGGCCGTCGACGCTGGGGCAAACGGATTCATTATTCCTGACCTGCCTCCTGAGGAGGCCTCCACTCTCGAAACGGAGTGCCAACAACACGGTCTCGCGCTCACTTATCTACTAGCGCCAACAAGCACCGAAGCGCGCATAAAATTGGTAGCTAAAAAGGCGAGTGGCTTCGTATACCTCGTTTCCCTAACCGGCGTAACGGGTGAAAGAATACAACTACCAAAAACATTGAGTGAGTTTGTCAAGCGCGTGCGCCACCACATCCACCATCCACTCGCTGTGGGTTTTGGCATCAGCACCCCTGTGCAGGCTCAACAGGTGGGAGAAATCGCTGATGGCGTAATTGTGGGAAGTAAGCTAATTACATTAGCACGCGAGGCTGACAACCCAGCGGAAGCATGCGGCACTTTCGTGCATAACATGATAACAGCTCTTCATAGCAATGAAAAAGCCTAGCGCCCCGAAATTAGAGCATCAACCTCTGTAGTAAGTTCACGGAAAACCTCAGTGCTCACCACACCGTCATGACGCAGCTGCCTTAAAGTATCTCGCTTTGTCTCCAAAATTTCTAGCCGAGTTGCCTCTAGCTCATCATCGCGAATATCAGGAAGCAGGGTAAGAGCCTCTCTCACCTCACCGGAGAAATGCTCTATCTCCGCAGTCAGCGTTGGGAGAAGCACCTCGTAGTTCTCTCGACTAAGTAACCCCTGCTTAAACTGAGATTGTAGATATTGTTCAGCAGTGCGAGCAGCAGCCAACCGCGCTCGACGCCGCTCGTATTCCAGTGGGTTTGCGCCGCGGCGCAGCAAACCCAAACGCCGCAACACCATCGGCATTGTTGTAGCCTGTACTCCGAGAGTAAACAGAACTACACCGAAAGTCATCACCAGTACCTGGCTGTGTCCTACAAGTTCCTCAGGAAGAGTAAGAGCTAGTGCCAACGCAATACCCCCACGCAAGCCTCCCCACACCATTACAGCCTGCCAAGATGCAGGCGTACGGTTCCGAGAAAAAAAGTTGAGCAATGGACTGAAACCGAAGACGGTTATAACACGCGCAAGAAATGTGACCGCTATGGCTGCCAGCAAGAGCAACCAATTATCTGCTAGTTTGACCAAATCAACCTGCAGACCAATCAGTAAGAACACAAACGAATTAGCAAGAAACGCCATAAATTCCCAGATATGAATGAGTACGTTGCGCGTAGTATGGCTCATACCGTAACGACGCCCACTATTTCCAATCATCAATCCTGCTGCCACTACAGCTAACACTCCACTAGCGTGCACCTGCTCGGCAAGTAAGTAGGCACCATATGCTAGGACAGCACTAAGAACCGTCTCTACCAGATAATCGTCAATCTGACGAATAAGCCGATATGCTACATAGCCTAGCACTAGTCCAACTATCAAACCCACGCCGGACACGCGCAGAAATTCCATCACTCCATCGGCGAAATTAAAATTCACTGGATGCAACGCAAACTCCAATAGTAGTGTGAATACCACGATTGCAGTGCCATCATTAAGTAGGCTCTCACCCTCAGTGAGTAAACCGAGGCGTTTGGGCAAACCCAGTTCTCGGAAAATTGCGGTTACTGCTACCGGGTCCGTGGCCGCAATTAGAGCTCCGAACACTAACATCGTGACTATCGGCAAACCGGTCACAGTTGCCATGAGCCAACCAACCATCACAGTGGTAAGAAGAACACCTGGAATGGCAAACACTAGAACAGCCAGAAGATTGTCTCGAAACTCGGAAAATTCAATGTGCAAGGCTGCCTCAAAAAGCAATGGCGGCAATAAGATAAGCAATATGAGTTCGCGTGCCAACTCCGGCGCGAGCTCGGGCTTTTCGGGCAAAAGAACTGTGATCGCTACACCAACAATCACTAGACCGACCGTGTACGGAAAACGCACCAATTTCGTGAACCATGCCACTAAAGCAGCTATGAGCAATAGAGCCGAGATAATCAATTCGGTGGTAATAAAATCAGTTTGCATGGTTACGAATTTTCATAAGCACAAGATCGAATGGAGCCTTACGCATTAGTGTTAATCTTTGGACCTTCAACATTTCGCTGCGCAGCCGGCAAAACAGTTTCCCGAAGCATAGAAGCAAACATGGTGCTCCGCCGTTTAACCATAATTACCGGACTGTCGGCGCGCTCAGCCACTTGTTCCGGGACGTTGCCCATCATGATGTTACTGAACAGACGCTCTTTCGTAGCACCTATAACTATCATGTCACAATCTGCAGCAGCCTCCATAATCCCCTCAATCGGGTTTGTAGATGTTATCGTCCTATATTCAATATCCTCGTAACGACGACCCTCTAAAGATCTGCGAAAAGCATTTTGAGCACGCGCCTCCGCCTCTGTAGAGTCCATTCCAAAAATAGAGACATGGGTTAGAACAACGCGCGTAGGTTCTGGCGTATTGCGCGCCAAAGCAATAGCCACACTTACAGCCAGTCGACCGTTCGGGCCACCAGCCACCGGAACCAGAATTGAACGTAGTTGTCCATAAGGTCTGTGACGTACTATTGCAATATCAGTGGGCGGATTAGACACCATACGATCCATCACCGAACCGAAACTTCGATCACCTGAACCAGTGAAGCCAGGCCATCCGAACAAAACTAAATCACTTGCATTCTCGGAGATTGTCTTCCGAATCCCATCCGCAACAGAGCGCCCTAGTCTTATCATCGTGTGGACAGGAACATCCAAGAGACGAGCTTGTTCAATAACCTTGTCTAGATAAGGACGACCACCACGCAGTAATAGACGTCCATCGGAAAGTTGTAGTTGCTGAGGAACCCTAAGTACATGCAAAGCTAGAACCTCACCATCATGTTCCTTGGCCAAGACGCTACCAACCCTTCCTAGAATCTCCGCTTGGCCCAGATCAGACACTGGAAGAAGCACGGAATAATCCACCGAAGTTAGGGCTTCCTCGTGCAAAACTTCCTTGGGACGATCCTGCTCCTCTTTACGGCTAAAATATCCCCAGTATAGGAGCAGTCCAAAGCCAATCCACGCAATACTTAATAGTCCCACTTGCCCCAACTCGATTGCCAAAAAGACTGCCATGGCTATATTGCTCAAAATGCCAATCACTGCCGGCCAAGGAAAAAAGGGTACGCGGAAACCACGTTCGAGTTCAGGGCGCCTATTGCGGAGTGTCATCACCGCAATATTTACCTGAGCAAACAAGAGCAAAAACATTATATTTGCAGCAGCAGCCACTTGTTCTATCGGCAACAACACTCCCATCGCAACAACCAAAACAGCAGATAGAAAGACAGCCCAATATGGAGTATGCATGCGAGGATGGATGTACCCAAACGCTGCCGGCAAATTCCGCTCCCTACCCATGGCAAAAGACACTCTTGACGAGGAATAAATGGTCGCATTCAATGCTGACATTGTTGATGCAAGACCACTAATTAATATCAGAATGCCGCCCATAGGTATAAATTGCTCTGCGGCACGCACGATGGCTACCTCCTTGGCACTAGCAAGATATTCCCATACCGCTGAGCCAGCAGGTGGCACTACTGCTCCAATCACCACAAAACCTATCAGAACATAAATTAAGACTACTGCAGCGATCGAATAAAATATGGCACGCGGAATATTTCGTTTTGGATCTTTGACCTCCTCACCACTTTGCGCAATGATCTCATAACCCTCAAATGCAATAAATGTCATCCCCATAGCGACAAACACGCCACCGACCCCATTAGGTAGCAATCCTGCAGAAAAATTGTCTGTCCAAGTCGGATTGTTAACCATCGCATACAAGCCAAAGCCAACGAAGATGGACAGTATAACTACTTTCGCAATGGTCACCACGCTCCCGACTAGACCAGCTTCGCTGACACCACGTGAATTGATATACGCAAATAGCCCGACAACCAATAACATAAATATTAGGGCAAGCTGGTGCTCGCTCAAAGGAAGCGGGATGCCCGTCACAAGCCACAATTCAACTGCCAACCGCCCAAATCCTAACCCATATAAAGCACAGGCTACAATGTAAGCAAACCAGTTCATCCAACCCGCTAGAAATCCTTGAGTACCTCCCAATCCCTCCTTTACCCAAACAAATCCTCCACCAGCTGCGGGAATTGATGATCCTAATTCAGCGTAAGACAAAGCTGTAAAAGTAGTAATTATGCCGTTCAATAGAAACGCTATCGGCAATGCCGGACCCGCATGCCCAGACGCAATCCCAATCAAAACAAAGATGCCCGCACCAATCATGGCCCCAATGCCAATCATAGTAATATCTGTCAAGCCAAGCGTACGACTCAGTGTAATTTCTGCAGAGTTGTAGTTATTACGATCATCCATTGTGTGTTCTCCGACTAACCTTACTTGCTTGGGCATATTACCATCTGCACGCAAGACGCAAACCAAACGGTTAATACTAGCACAATCGACAAAAACAATTTTGACTCACAACTCTGCATATTAATTATGAAACCTCCATGCCTCCAAGACTTGATACGCCTTGTACTCTCAACTACATCTCGGTTTGTTACAATGAAATATAGCGATACACCGCGATAGATGAAGATAAAAAGAGGACCTAAGTCTCACCGAAGAATTAGTCGAGCACTCACAGCACTCTACGCCACGCTTACACCGATGAAACAATGCACTGACAATACTTGATCTGGAGGACGGATCCGCGTTGAGCGTCAATTGAGCCTGCTAACTGCACCCACAATCCAATCTAAGCAAATGGGAAATAACAGCATAGGTTTGTCACCGCCGAGGAATTTGCTCAGCGCAGCAATTCAGTCACTATCAGATTGTCCCACTCCAACTGCAATTGATGCGATTCCACCGAACGGGCTAAAACACCAAACTCTCCGGAACTTAGTGCATCTAGTTCCTCCAAGAGAATACGATCAACATACTCTCCATTAACATAGAGGCTGAATCCTCCCCCTTGCAACAGTACTCCTAGACGGTATACCCCAGGACCTGCCGGTACTGCATCAGATACAGCGACGAGCAAATCTTCATACACCTCGTTTTGACTGCGCACGAACCGGTAGTTTCCCTCGCAGGTAATAGTGGCCGCATAATAATCTGGAAGCCTAGCTTTGAAAAGCAAACCATAAAAATCCTTGCCTTTACAATCTTGGACTGTTACATCCCCTTCGTAAAGAAAATCACGTCCAGCAAGATCAAATGCTGGGCCAGTGGAATAGAAGAGCCTACCGCGCTGCTGCATAATAAGTCCTAACACCCCGGACACAATGCCAGAATCCCAAAACTCGTTCCTTTCATAGCCCCACGGAAACTTCGGCGGCTCAAAATCCTCCACCCAAAGCACTGATATGGGTTGCACCGGCGGATCCAAATCACGAACGCTCTGGGGAATGGCAATGGTCTGAGTAGCAGTTGGAGTAATAGTAGGACTCGCACTTGCTGTAACTGTAGAACTTGGCATAAGTGTGCTTGTCGGTACTACGGTAGATGTCGAAGTAGACGTCGAAGTAGACGTCAAAGTAGACGTCAAAGTAGCAGGCAACGAATCCATGGTTCCCGTCGCAGCCTCTAGATTCCCAGCAAGTAGATTAGGGGCTGTGGCTTCTACAGTAGCCGTTGCGGCAATAGGTAAAGGCTCTGAAACACTCTCTGTGAACGTTACAGATGGGGTAAGTTGCACAGGTATGATTGCAATATCTTCGGGCGGCGGAGAGAAAACAGACGGGATAGTTACGTCACCCAAAAACCCATACGCCTGCATAACACTGAGTAAAAGAGCCGCAATTACAGCTGCACCGAGTAAGCGCCACCTGGATCGTCGGGACCGAGCCCCGATATCAATATCTACAACTTGCCGCTGACGACGTAACTCTCGAGTAACAAGACGCGACGTCTCCTTTGCAGACCCTTCCAATATAACCGGGTCAAGTCGCACCGGCGCATGACCATCGACAATACGTGGACCAATGAGCTCCTGCACAGTCTCCACTTCCAAAGGGTCGGATCCCACTACACTTGTGTCATTTTCCCTGCCTTGAACATCGTCATGTTCTCCGTTAAAGGACGGCATCAAATCGATTTCCGCCGAGGACTCTAAACTGCTATTGTCCTCTGACAAATCGAATGCAGATTGCCCATGTCCCTGTGTTTTTATGGGTGACGAAGAACGAGGCACAGAAAGATGCTGCCTAAGCGCCAAGTAAAGCTTCGGTCCCACACCCCTTACATCCTTTAGTTCTGGCAGCCGCCCATAAGGACGCGCTCCAACAATCTTCTCCGCTAGATCCTCACCAACACCGGGCAAAGTAGTGAGTTCCTGAATCGTCGCGCTGTTAAGGTCCAGTTTACCTGATGAACTCGACGTCCTAGGCAAGATGTCCTCCTTCAAACTACTTAGTTGTGAAACCCCGTGCCGAGAGACAATGACATGCTCTTTGAGAATAAGATATAGTTTCTTTCCAACCCCAGGAACAAGCATAAGATCAGCGAGTCGATGATAAGGTCTCGCCGAGACTATAGCGCGTGCCAGCTTAGGTCCCACCTGCGGCAGACTCAGCAGTGCTGCCAACGAAGCCACATTTAAATCAACCTTACGAGAACTGGGAACCATTAGTTGGTCAAATAACTAAGTTCGATAAACTATACTCACGGCAGCCAACCCTGAAATTGTATTGATCCAGAAAAAAACAAAACTAGAATTCCGGTGATCAATACTGCTGCTACCACCCATCCCGAAACGAAAAGCGGAATGCGCCGACGAATTTCCTGGTCAACTGCAGCCTCGTAAGCTACCAGTGACATTACCTGATCACTAACTTGGGGCAAACTCGGCCTAGATTCGATAAGTGGGTCTTCGAAAACTTCCTCAGTGAACCATCTCTCGTCTTCCACAAACTCTGCTTCAACTTCTTCGGGATTCGCTAAGTGAAGTTGACATTCACGACGCAGGCGCTCCAACAGTACGGGACCAACCCCCTCCAAGTCAAGCATCTCATCCCAATTCACATAAGGACGGCCTGAAATTACGCGCATGGCCAGAGACGGACCAACACCGTGAAGACGCTGTAAAGCCCGTGGTTCACAAGAGTTCACGTCAGGTCGCTCGTCGGACGACTGCGAGCGAACAACCAATCGAGATCGGAGCGACGGTAGCATAGCGGGACTAACACCCTTTATCTCAATCAGTGCATCCACGTCTCGGAAAGGTCTAGCAAGCGCTATTCTCCGTGCTAACACAGCTCCAATGCGCGGCAAACGCTGCAGCGCGCGCTCATCACATGAATTCAAATCAAGAATGTCTTCATCGGACAAGACTGAAGTAACTCGCTCTACAGGTCGTCGGTCAGCTACGTCAGTGCGCTGACGCAGTGTCAACATTACTTCCCGGTTGATACCCCCTACCAACATTAGTTTATCGAGGCTGGAGTATGGTCGACCGGATACAATGCGCCGTGCCAACACTTTACCCACACCGGGTATCCCCTGCAATTCTTCTTGTGAACATGTGTTGATATCAAGGGGGTGAGGAGGAAAAACGCACGCAACCATTGCAAGATCACGCAAAGTCTTATTACCAAATCCGGGAAGCATTCGCAATTCAGAATCATCCCAGAATGGTCGTGCATTTACCAAGACCTCCGCCTTCCTAACATCGAGTTCAGTCTCGCGCAACAAGGTGGTTAGGTCGGCCGAATTTAGGTCGATACGGCGGCCATCCATGACATGAAGATTTTAGCATAGCACCACAATTAATAGGTGAATTCCACCAACCTGGCCGCATTACATAAGAAGAGGATGAATTACAGCCTACATTGTCATAAGCAGTTAATGAGCCCAGACGTATTCTTAAGCCAAGTCTTGCCCTAAGATATAAGAAATAATCAATACTGAAAATAGCGACGCAGCGACACTACACGACAACGATAATTGGTCACAAATTCTTGCAGCCTATCTTCTAATGCGAAAAATTCCGCACTCTGAAGTACCTCATTAGCTGCCTCCTCACATTCCGCAACAAAGGTAACTAACCTGATGGGATGGTCGCCCGCCGCAGTATGCCAAGCCTCTATCATAGATAGTCCCAGTCGTTCCAAGGACGGCACCATTTTCTTGAGCATAAATTTATAGTACCCTTCCGCAGAATGCGGATTGATATCATAAGTCAACAGAACTTTAACGTAATCTTCCAGATCGTCTTCCAATATACACCACCCACAAGTCCAAGAAACCAAAAGTATATCACTCACAGATAAAGTCACTGATACAATAAAGTATGATAGCTTCTCCTTCAACATTTCAATTCGACGTAGACCAAATACGCTCCAGATTTCCCGCCCTCACAATCACAGACAATGGTGCAGCACGTGTCTACCTGGATAACCCTGGCGGCACGCAAATGCCACAACCTGCGCTAGACCGCATCCACTACTACCTGACTCACCAATACGCCAACAGCGGTGGCGTATTTCGCACTTCTCTGGAAACAGACCAGATGCTCCACGATTCGCGTCGGGCAATGGCAGACTTTCTAAACGCTCCGTCTGAGGATGAAATAATCTTTGGTCCTAACATGACGAGCCTCACATTCACACTATCCAACGTACTCAAGTACTGGATTCATCCCAATGACGAAATCATAGTAACCCGTTTGGACCATGATGCAAACATTTCCCCTTGGCTACACCTAGCTGAAGATGTTGGCGCACGTATACGCTGGATTGATTTCAACCCCCCGGATTGCAGGCTCAACATTGACGAACTAGAAGCAATCCTCACAGACAAGACTCGCCTGATAGCAATTGGATTGGCTTCAAACTCCGTAGGAACCATAAACCCAGTGCATAAAATTGCATCACTTGCACGTGCCTACGATGTTCTTATCTACGTCGATGCCGTACAGTATGCCCCCCATGCACCTATAGACGTCCAAACACTCGGAGTAGATTTCTTGACCTGTAGCCCATACAAATTCTTCGGGCCACATCAGGGTGTGCTCTGGGGACGATACGATTTGCTAGACAGGCTGCCCGCTTACAAAGTACGCCCTGCGCAAGAGCAACCACCTCACAAATTTGAGACCGGAACACAAAGTCACGAGGGACGAGCGGGCACGTTGGGTGCACTGGAATACCTAGCATGGGTAGGGACACAATTCGGAGACAAGTTTAGAAATCAGTTTCCGGATTTCCAAGAAAGGACACTGAAGCTTCATGCGGGCATGGCTGCTATTCAGTCGTACGAACAAACTCTGAGCAAACACCTCATTAACGGACTCAAGAATATACCGGGTACCACTATCTGGGGAATAACAGACACTCATCGGCTAGATGAGCGCGTACCAACCGTCACGTTCACGATGAACGGGCACAATCCACGTGTCATCGCCGAACGGATGGCTAAACAAAATATATTCATCTGGGACGGACATTATTACGCAGTGGAGACAGCAGAAAGACTCGGTTTGGATCGTAGCGGAGGCATGGTGCGAGTCGGTATGGCCCACTACAACACTATTCAGGAATTGGACAGATTGCTCGAATGTCTACACAGATTGCAAACCAAAGAATGATATCATCTCTACCGCATAGCTCAATGGGATACCCCGGGAGGGACTCGAACCCCCAACCTAGGCTTTAGGAGAGCCTCGCTCTTCCATTTGAGCTACCGGGGCATAAATCTGCAACAGACCAGCACAAATCAGGCCTTAAATATACTCGCGCTTACCGTTAGAATTATAGCACCCACACCAATAATCTCATGACTGGAAATTGAATTGTTTACAACCACCACCTTATTCTTGTGGCAACCCGTACAACCGTATAGGCTGTTTGATCACAAACAACTCGAAAGGGATGTCTAAATACTAGAATGTTTACGCTATGATAGGAGACAAAGAACTGAGGTTAGAAAGGCAACTCTCAACACAGAATGACGCCTTTAGGGACACACATTCTCAGCTTATTCTACACCGCTACGGATTCTCCCCGTAACCTTACGTAGTATCCAAGCCACCGGATCGTAATACCGATCAGTAACATGTTCCTTTAAGGGAATAATGGCATTGTCCGTAATACCAATGTTCTCAGGACATACATCGGTGCAGCAGCGCGTGATATTGCAGAATCCCGACCCCAGTTCATCACGAACCGCAGGAATTCTGTCCTCAACATCAAGCGGGTGCAAAACCAAGCTAGCTGCGCGAATCAAGAAACGCGGACCTACAAATCTGTCCTTCCGCCCTTGGTTACGTATAACATGGCAAACATCCTGACATAGATAACACTCGATGCACTTTCGAAACTCTTGAATCCTGTCAACGTCCTCCTGCATCATTCGGTGTCGACCATCCGAGTCAGGGGGAGATGGTTTGAAAGGGGAAATCTTCAAATTCTGTTCATAGTTCCACGAAACATCACAGACCAAGTCCTTGATCACAGGAAATGTCATCAACGGCTGAACGGTGATTACATCCCTCTGAGAGTAGTTGTTCATGCGAGTCATACAAGCAAGTTTCGGGATTCCATTAATCTCCATACCACACGAACCACACTTGCCCGCCTTACAGTTCCAGCGCACAGCCATATCACCTGCTTGCTTGGCTTGGATACGATGTAGAACATCAAGCACGACCATGCCATCATCAACATCAGTTTTATAGTCGACGAAATCGCCTCCCGAAGAATCACCACGCCAAATTCGAAAAATATGCTCAGACATGCACCCCACCCTCCAAAGAATCAAGATTAGAGTATGCAATTGCCGCAAGATGGTCAGGTGGAGAACCTCTGTCTACTTTCCTAACACCCATGGAACCATCTGCCTGTCTGCTCACAACCACATTCAATTTCCCCCATTCTTCATGCTCACCATCAAAATCCAGACGTGTGTGTGCACCTCGACTTTCCTGACGAACCAAAGCAGAAAGAGCGACAGCCTCAGCAACAACTATCATCGACCGCAGAGAAAGGGCTTCGTGCCACGCTGGATTGTATTGACTAGCACCAGACACCTGGACACGCCTTGCTTTTCCCTTCAGTTTGTGTAGCTCTACAATTGCACGCTCGAGGCCATCCCCCGTCCGTACTATATTGCAGTCCTTATTCATAATATATTGAAGTTCTTCATGTAACAAGTAAGGATTTTCACCATCATCGCAGTTGAGAGGTGCCACAGCATCGCGGCGCGCTTGTTCAACCTGGTCAGATAACACCTGTGGGCTATTCCCCAGTGCACCTATATATACCCCCACTCCCCTACCAGCTAGCCAGCCAAACACGAGAAGATCGCTTAGTGAGTTACCCCCCAGACGATTTGCACCGTGCATTCCACCAGTGCATTCACCACAAGCGAACAGTCCTGGAACCGAAGTCATCTGGGTCTCGCCATCAACAGCAATCCCACCCATCATGTAATGGAGAGTAGGCCCAACCTCCATTTTTTCTTTAGTAATATCGACCTCTGCAAGCTCCCTGAATTGATGGTACATGCTTGGTAACTTACGCTTGATAAGTTCCGCGTCTCTCTGACCAGCGATATCTAGGAAAGCACCACCATGGGGAGATCCACGACCCTTGTCCACCTCTTCCAGAATGGCCTTGGCAACCACATCGCGCGTTAACAATTCTGGGGGTCTTCGTGCACTCGTTTCACCTTCAAGCCAACGCTGAGACTCCTCCGGTGAATCCGCAGTTTCCTCTCTGAAACGATCTGGGATGTAGCGAAACATAAACCTATCCCCCTCGCTATTGAGGAGGATTCCGCCCTCACCACGTACTCCTTCAGTCACCAAGATGCCTCGGACGCTTAGTGGCCACACCATACCCGTCGGATGAAACTGAGTAAATTCCATATCTATTAGGTCCGCTCCCGACGAATAGGCCATCTCCATACCATCTCCGGTATACTCCCAAGAATTACTGGTAATCCGCCAGCACTTCCCAGCGCCTCCAGTAGATATGACTACTGCCTTCGCCTTGAAGACTACAAATCTTCCAGAATCCCGCCAATACCCGAACACACCGCTAATCCTATCCGAATCCTTCAAAAGGGTCAGAGCAGTACACTCCTGATGAACATGAATCCCCTGGTGTACTCCATGATCCTGAAGAGTACGCAGAATCTCCAAGCCAGTACGATCACCTGTATGCGCAAGCCGCGAATAGCGATGTCCTCCAAACGGACGTTGGTTAATATACCCGTCAGAGTTGCGATCAAAAACCGCGCCCCATTCCTCGAGCTCACGTATACGATCTGCGGAATGAAGCGCATGCAACTCTGCCATGCGCCAATGATTCAGGAACTTGCCACCGCGCATAGTATCTCGAAAATGGACTTTCCAATTGTCGCGCGGATCATTATGACCTAAAGCAGCGGCAGCACCACCCTCAGCCATTACAGTATGGGCCTTTCCCAATAAAGACTTACATACCACCGCAGTGTCAAGCCCCTGCGCCGAGCATTCTATAGCTGCCCGAAGTCCGGCTCCACCTGCGCCGATTATCACCACATCATGCTCAAAGGTCTGGATTGTAGCGGTGTCAGTGTTCATATTTTGAAAACCTTACCATGTGTTAAAGTCATAAATAATACCCATAGAGCAAAGACGAACATAAATGTCACTAAAGCCAACCCATATCATGCTAATCCAAGCGAACAACATATGCCTCTGGTTGAGCCAGCTTACCCTTTTCCATAAATTGAACCTGATACGCGACACAAAACTACCAGAAAAACGATTCATGTTTCCACCCACCAAATGTCGGCACGAATGACAACCGAAAGTGTACGTAGCCAATAAGATTGGATTCACTAACAAGACTATTGATCCAACACCTATTCCTAAGCGCCCAGAAAAAACAGCACCACTTTCCCACAAAGATACAAATGCATCCCAAGACAGAATAGCAATGTATCCACATGCCACGTACCAAGTGAAACGATGCAGATTCTGAAAGATGAACAAAGCGGTTTCACCTTTGTACTGTATTGGCTGTGTGCTAAACGGACCGACAGCGCACCCAGGCGGACTCATGAAATATGTACGATAATAAAACTTTCGGTAGTAATAGCACGTCAAACGGAATGCTAAAGGACCAGCTAAAATCAACCAGGCTGGTGAAGTAGGGAAAAATGGCGGCCAAATAGCATTAATCCAGTCAGGCCATACACCAAACAAGGAGTGCCCTACTGGAGCAGCACCGACACGCGCAATATCAACGAACAGAACAGGAGAATATAACGGGGAAAGATAGGATCCATGCCAATAATGCTCCCCCTGAAATGCAGCCCAGTTGACATAAATCACAAAGAATAGGAATCCAAGACCCGTCCACAATGGCTCAAACCACCATCGATCTTTACGCATGGTCTGCCCAAAACCTGATTTATGACCTCCATCTGACGACATATCCTCAGACTGTGTCAGGGAAGCCGCAGCAAGTATCAGGCGATTAGCTTGATATATGGCAACCGCAAGAGTAACACCACCACCTATGACTAATATGGCAACTGCTACCACCGCTATAACAAAGATAACTAAATTATCCATGACTAATCGCTAAGGACAAACTAACACAAAAACACAGAACTAACCCATTTTTGAAATAACTGCATCACCAAACTCAGAGCATTTGAGAAGAGTGGCCCCATCCATCAATCTATGAAAATCGTAGGTGACAGTCTTAGATTTGATGGCACCGCTTACACCTTGAATTACTAAATCGGCAGCTTCCGTCCAGCCCATGTACCGCAGCATCATTTCACCCGAGAGGGTAACCGATCCAGGGTTAACTTTGTCCTGATTAGCATACTTAGGTGCGGTGCCATGAGTCGCTTCGAAAATTGCTACGCCAGTATCGTAATTGATATTGCCACCTGGAGCAATACCTATGCCGCCCACCTGCGCCGCTAGAGCATCCGAGAGATAATCCCCATTCAAATTCATGGTGGCAATCACATCAAACTCGAGTGGACGAGTAAGAACTTGCTGCAGTGTGATATCTGCAATAGTATCCTTAACCAAAATCCGGCCTGCATCAACAGCTGCCCGCATCTCATCATTCGCCACTGACTCCCCGCTCTCCGATGCAGTACGATCCCACTCTCCCCATGTATATGTCTCTGCACCAAACTCTCGCTCGGCCAATTCGTAACCCCAATTCCGAAATGCTCCTTCAGTGAACTTCATGATGTTTCCCTTATGCATCATAGTTATACTCTTGCGATCGTTCTGAATTGCATAAAGAATGGAAGCACGTACCAACCGCTCAGTACCCTCACGCGACACAGGCTTAAGACCGAATCCACTAGTCTCTGGAAAACGAATCTTGCCATACAGTTCCGGAAAGGCATCTTGGAAAACTTTCTTGAAGCGACTAGATGCCTCTGTGCCTTCCTCAAATTCAATACCAGCATAGATATCCTCGGTGTTTTCACGAAAGATCACCATATCAACCCATTGGGGATTCTTAATAGGTGAGGGCACACCCTCGAACCAACGGACGGGACGGAGGCAAACATATAGGTCCAGTAATTGCCGTAGAGCTACATTCAACGAGCGAATGCCGCCTCCCACCGGTGTAGTAAGAGGCCCCTTGATTCCCACCAGGAATTCCGTAAAGGCCCTCACAGTGTCATCCGGAAGCCAATCTCCAAAACGGTCGAACGCTTTCTGCCCAGCGAACACTTCCATCCAAGAAATCTTTCGGTTTCCACCATAAGCGCGCGCCACCGCAGCATCTAGAACACGCTGCGAGGCCCTCCAGATATCTGGACCCGTGCCATCTCCCTCAATGAATGGGATAACAGGATAGCTGGGTACTTGTAGATTACCATCTGCGACTGAAATCGCTTTCCCTTCTGGAATTACGGTAGTTGAGTAGCTCACCTTTTTTACCTCTTTGCAACTATATTAAGTACGTCTCATTATACAATCCACTTCATTGTTGGAACTGTACCAGTTTACGCTCAATCATTTCTTGATATACCTCAAATGGCTGTGCACCCTCCACCTTATCACCATTGATAAACACGCTCGGGGTAGCTTCGACACCCATCTCAGCAGCTAAGTCAGCGTCCTCCTGAACCACATCTCGAGAATAACCACTCGAAAGACAGCTGCGGAATTCTTCCCCGTCCAGATTAAGTTCATCAGCAAACGCTAGCAATCTTCGATCAGAATACTGGTCACTTCTCCCAGTTTGGTTGGCAAACAAGATATCATGATAAGGCCAGAACGCTCCTTGTGCATTTGCACACTCCGCAGCCTCGGCCGCAGTCTTCCCAGCAGGTTGATTAAAGCTCACATAATAATACTCGTACCTGACTTGCCCACTTTCAATGTAATTTTCTTCAATCAGGCGCGCCGCGCCTGTTGCAAATGTGCGGCAGTGAGGTCAAGTAAAATTCGAGAAATCCTGTACCAATATCGGAGCATCTATTGATCCCAATGATTTCCCGTCTGCATAATCAGGAACCGAGTTCACTACACTAACGATTTCTCCAACCGGTTTGCTATTCTCGCGAATGGCCAATCCAGACACAACCAACGCCACAGCCGAAACCAATCCTATGATAGTGAGACGTCTTTTCCGTTTACGCTGTTGCTCTCGAGCGCGTATCTGCGCACGTTTACTCATGCAAAGATTCTCCTTGTTTCCCGCTTCAACATCCAATTCCTGCGAATGATTTAAAATTCACGCCGCCATAGTATAAACCAAGAATATATAAGAGCAATACCATAATTCTATCTTCGGAAATTCCGCATACTGACAAAGTCACCAAGACACAATGTCGTACAGTCGATATACGACATCACCGGCAGCCTCGTAAAACCACGGCCCAGGTTCCACACTGGGTTTTTCTACTGAAGGAATACGTTCTAGCCACAAACCCGTGTTCTGCGGATGCACAAAAATAACTCCAGCATCATAAGAAAGATCAGCCCCCTCAACAAGGGTGTGCAAACCGGGAATAGCATCGAGCTGCCCAGGCACTAGAAATTGAGCATAAGGATTTCCATCCCACACTGAGGGATCCACCCAGATATGACCAAAACCATCCTCGGGAATCGTCTTTGCCATCAGATTTTTCCCCGTCCATCCAGCACCCATACGACGATTTATTTGCAGCCCAAGTGATGTCTCCGGTCCATTATAAGCCTGGAAGACATATGACTCATGTAGAAAATCACGCAAAAGCAAGTCGCGCACAGTAACAACGACTGATGCCGCCATCAACCCACCAACCAAGATATTGGCAACTACAAGATTAATGACATTTCGCAGCCAATTATGTGAGTACATTAATCCTAGTGCGGGGAAAATAAAAAGAACCGGTAGAATCCCGACTGCTCGCAAGAAATGTGGAGCTCCCTTGGATAGAAAGGTTGGCAAAAGAAATACCGCGGTCCAAGTGAGAATAAATAGTCCGCGCCGACGATATCGCAACATTGCCAAGACAGCAACCCCCAACAATAGAGGGAGTGTCATTGCAGCATCAAACACAGGCCTACCCGGTATATTGTGCAACGGGTTCGTATCGCCTCGCAGAAAGAACATTCTAAACACCAGTACGGTCTGCGCTGCTATCGTATTTATGAAGTCCATAAATCCCTGGCCTGCGTAAAATACCGCCAGATGTTGCGGACGCGCAAATGACTGAGTGAGAGAAGCGCTGCGGTAAATCCACATTGGCAAAGCTACTAGGATAATTACTGAAATCATTACAGCTATTCCCAATCCATTTTTGCGCAACACTACATTTCGATGCAGTGAGGCTCCAACAATAATCAGGATACATGCGGGCAAAACGAAAAAGTTAACCGGATAAGTGTAATGCAAGACCCCAAACAAAAGACCAGCCGCAATCCACAAAACGATTGCTTGTAATCGCCATGCTCTTACAACAAGAAAAAGTGCAAGCGCAGCAAGTAATGCAAAGAACACCGACCGCGTTCCATAACGACCCAAATAGACCGGCCAGACTGTAACGGCACACAGCAAAGCAGTCATCCATCCCACTTTAGAACCAAATAGTTCCCGAGCTAGCATCCACACGACGACGACGAGGCCAATGCTGCCCGTTACAAATGGCAGTCGCAGCGCCCCAGGCGTTCTACCCAGCACAGCGATTGAGGCCGAAACAAGGTAGAAGTGAATGGGTTCTCGTCCATCTTTCAGCGTCAGCAACCCAGGGTGCTCTCCAGAAAGAATGCGTACAGCGGTCAATCCATTAACCGCTTCATCGTATTGCAGAGCCGCGGGAACAGATGCAATACCCCATAGACGGAGGACAGCCGCGATGACGACGATACCTGTGATAATTAATGCTTCCTGAAATTTAGTCACGAACGCTTGAGGTTCTCTTAGGAACTACGGGAAATATATAGGCAATTCTGCCCATCCGCCAACAAATCGCGTTTCATATAATCAATCTGGAACCCATGCTCGCCTAGCATCGCTGCAAAGAAGTCAGTTTCATAACGCACACAATGCAAAGGTCCTTTCCAAGTCCTCATATAATCGTCGGGATTGACACTCACATCAGGTACTGAATTTTCAACAAATGCTGTCAAAAATATTTTTCCCGATGAGGTTAACAATCTTTGAAACTCCCTGAGATACAACTGTACCTCATCACTAATCATGTGAGAAAACACTGAGTAAAGATAAATAATGTCAAACTTCTCGTCTGACAGCGGAAATCGGAAGTCCGCGCCCATTACTTGCCCTCCTGGGTTGTACCGAGAATTATGCGTATCCATGTGTGTGAAATGAAAATTGGAGTGTCGTCCCCCTATGTAGCGTTGACACCATTGAATCCTCTTACGAACAATGTCAATCCCTTGATAATGTTCAACTTCTCCAACATGATTCAATATGCCGATTGCCAACCGACCAGGTCCACAACCCACATCCAGAATCCGACTTCCGAGATTGAAATCAAAGTTCTCAGTTAGCCTTTCTGCCTCTGATATAGCCGTGTCAATGAAATGTTCATCATCCTCAAATTCGCTTCCACATAGTCGCAAATGCTTTGCAGGTAATTGGATATTTCGCACATGAACCACATCACCACCAAAAATATGGTTGATTCGATTCGTAATACGAGACCACTGCATTTTCATTTCTGTGTTTTCCAACTGGAATTTGACGATGATTCAACCTGTCGGAAAAAGTCTAGTAAGCGCGTCGCACGATGCTCCCAAGTGTAGGAGGCCACAATACGTCGAGCGTTCACTGCCAGACGACGTGCGAGCACCACATCGGAACGTAACCGCTCTACAGCAGCTGCCAATGCGCGAGCATCATCAGGTGGCACTAGTAACGCATTCTCTTCATGTGCGACAATCTCTCTGAGTGCCGGTAGATCCGACGCAACGATTGGACGTTCTGCCGCCATATACTCAAACAGTTTTAGCGGAGAAGTATAATAGCGCGAAACCACTGCCTCACCACTATTTGGCAAAGCTAGAACATCGGCAGCGGCTAGATAAGTAGCTATCCTAGTTGGCGGGACATAGCCAACCAGATTCACTGCCCTCGTACCGGTTTTCTGCAAGATCCTCTCAATGCGAGGTAACTCCTCAGGTGTACCACCAACCAACCAAATCCGCACATCATCAGACAAGAAGGCTGCTGATTCCAGCAAAGTTTCCACTCCCTTCCATTTGTACATTTGCCCCACATACATTACCAAAAAACCGGTCTTGCTGATTCCCAAGTCCCGCCGAGCTTCATCTTTGCTGCACTTCCCGAATGCACCAATATCCGCAGCATCTGAGACAACTTCCACTCTAAGTGGAACATTCAATAAATCAGTGTAGCTCTGGGACAATAATTCGTTCAATACTGTAAGGCCATCTAGCCTTGGCAGCAGCCATCGTTGCAACATCAGTCCGATCCAGCTACTCGGAAAACTATGTGATTCAAAAAATACCCGCCCAGATCCCCCTTTACCAATCAGAAGTAACAGCACTGCTGTCAGGCTATCACGTGTGTAATAAATGTCGGCATCTCTGTAAATTAGCATCGGGATTAGCGCAAGATGATAAGTTAACATCTGTATAAGGAAAACTATTCTGTATGCTACAGACTTACCAAACCTCAGGTAGGGTACTAGACGGAAAAGATCCACCGAGGGTATAACCTCACGCGGCACATCACGCGGAAGACCATAGAACACCTGCAAATCATTAATTTTGCGCAGCCATGGTCGATTGGAACGCCGCGCATGAACGATGCACACATCAGCATGGGCAGCCAATGCTGCACACGTTTGCAAAATCTGAATGGCGTGTGCTTTTTCGCCGGGCAGACGAGTATTAGTAAGATATAACAACTTCATTGGCGCGCGCGTTGCAGCAAAGCCTGCAAATCTGCTTTCAGTGACCATCCTACCACCTCTGGCGTTAATCTCTCCAGTACGCGACGATAACCTTGTTCAGCTAATTTTTTTCGCAATCTCTCATCGGACGCCAACAATTGTAGTCCGTGCGCAAGCGCATGCCTATCGCCAAGTGGAGTAAGATACAGATGCTCCCCATGAACAAAATTCTCGCGCGTGCTCAATGAATCTCCAGTAATAACCGGCTTCCGCATTGCAAGTCCTTCGAGAATCTTATTGGCCATTGCCTTGTTAGCCTGCGGAGTATCCCCGAAAATTCCAAGGACAATATCAGCATCAGCGATATAGGACGGCAACATCTCAAAGGGCACCTTTGGGGAAAATTTTATGTTAGATAGTCCTAGTCCCTCAGACAAATTGACCGCTTGCTGCTTACCCTCTCCATCGCCAACAAAATGAAAGGTAAGACGTGAACCAAGACCGATTTCAGCTGCGGCTTTTATTATATTGTGAACGCCATGGTTGGGAATGAAAGATCCGTGATAAAGAACGGTAAGATTTTCACCTGACGGACTCTGTTCGAGTCCAGGACGAAAAATCTTGTCATTCACACCCAACGGTGTCAAGAATATCTTTTCCATAGGAATACCATAATCCATGGACAGATATTCTCTGTAAGCAGAGGTTCCTGTCAGTATCATATCTGCCAAACGACCAGCTGCGCGGTCCAAAAAAAACAGCTTCCGACCCGCAAACTCATTTGGAGTATGTCGACGTCTCTCAATCACGCTTGCTTCATATAGTCCAATAACCATATCAAACACAACTGGTATACCGGTCAGCCTACCAAGCAACCATGCCAATGGAACAAGAGTCTGGCAGAACTCCGCCACTACAATAACATCGCAATCACTACACTCTCGTCTGTACTGTGAAATGAGAGGAACGGTTTTCCTATAGGTAGGCCACTCCTGACTCACATTGCAAATAGATACCTGACAACCCGATGATTCAAGGGCTTGACGGATAAAATTATTGCGAGCGTAGTATGGATCAAACGCACCGAAGTAGCAGATTTTCATTTAGGTCGTCCTCAGGGCATCTCTATACTGGATAAATCAACCCACTCCTTGAAATCCGCACGACCGTTAATCGATATGGTCGGCAAACGCTCGTTGCTCACTGGGTCATAGAAACCGGTGGTCAACATGTACTCGCCAGGATCCGGCAGATACAGTTGTACATCTTCTCTCACCACCTCCCCAGCTGCCCACCACGAAGTAGGATATTGATTAGCCAAAGGCATAGCATCAACCTGGGCAACGATTTTCCCTTCACCCCATAGATGTACGAAATACTTGTAGTCCTTTTCAATCCGACGCTGCGCACGCCAGTAAAGCGTCAGGTCAATCCTCTCGCCAGATTGCCACATGTCATATCCTAGTAAAGCAATTGTGCCACCATAATCAGCTTGCAACGGATTCTGTATTTCAGAGACAGAGAATTCCCGTGTGCTGGACACAATCTTGACGGAAGTACCAAAACTATCTGACTTTTGTTGCCCATCTGATGCCACCAAAAAACTCTCGAGATTGTAATTACCCGTTGTAATCCCATCACCAATCGGCAGAGAGTATTTTTGCGTGGTCAGCAAACCATCTGGAAGGGAGACGGCGGCACGGCCGGGAACGATTTCTGTTTCAGTTTCATACACCACCACACCCGTGTCAGAAATTAATCGCCAGAGCAATATCATCTCTTCTGCAGGGGACCTCATAAATCGCCACGTGACCAGTACTTCAAATGGCCGACCAAGCTCGAATTCACCAGGACTCACCACATCAACTATCGCAAGATCATCCCAGCTGACCAGCAGCTTCTCTCTCGCTTTAATCTGAATCATACCCAATGTATCCGTGCTCTCACCATCGACACCGAGAACTGTGGCACTATGTTCATCGTTGTACATACCAAAATGCAAAAAGAGAGGAGTATCGTCTGGCAAGCCCTCATCAACTACCAACTCCATTCGATTCATCACTCTCTCACCTATTCGCTGCTGCCCGACAGGAAGAGCGGGCATGTCCACCTGAGCATATTTGACGCCCATGTTATCCACCAGATGTGCAAACACTGTATAGTCTGCGGACGAAACTTTGTCTACACGCCATATCATGAACACTGTCCATGACTGTCCGGGCATCGGGAAACTACTGGAATCATCACGCAAAAAACCAAGAATAGTCGCTCCATTTGAGAAACGCACTGGGTCAAGTGGAAACACATCAGGCTTGAAATACGCTGCTTCATGTAATTCGGCCAGACGAAATCCGCTTTGCAGTACTTCTCCTCCAGAGAATACAGTTGGCCTCCCGTAGTAATCGTGCCTGCCAAGCAAAATCGCACCATCAGCGGGAAGCGGAAGAGCACGATCAGGACGTACAACACGCGCATCACGTCCTTCACGGAGAGATTCCCAACGCATCCAATCATCCGATGCCAGCAACAAAAGACCACGATCAGAAGTACGCGCTCGTGCCGCAGCAATATCTATAGCAGCTACCTGTTCATCCAGAGAGATGCGACCAAGACCAAGATCGTAACGGAGGTTAAACAGGATTTGCTTTAATGTTAGTAAGCACAGTACAAAAAATAGCAAAAACCGACAAATGTTACGCAGCACATATCCTTGGCCCTCCTGTGAGGCACCGCCCACCCATGTTTTTCCTGCCACCATTAGCATACCAACCACCACGCCCTGTACGATAAAGGCAAACCCATAACCAGACCAGATGAAATGATCCTCGTAGCGACCAATAGCAAGTAGCAACAGTGGGGGAAGTACATATCCAAGCGAAACAACACCTCCAGCTACTCTATCAGGACGCACGATCGCGGCAGCCACCAAAACCACCAAACCAACAATGGTGATAAGAGGTTGAACCGGCTGTGTCCAGTTCCGCTCCCAATTCCCCAACTGTTGATACATTCTAGTCAACATATGCGAATGAATCTGGCCTTCAAGACCAGTACCAACTTGTATCAGCTCCGCACCCTTGATTTCCCCCAAGGCAATGTCGTTGACATTATCGAGGTACACACCAACCATCCAGGGAATTGTCAGGAACAGTGCCAAAGCTGCTCCGACAATTGTGTGCCTCACAACAGAGCGGCGAGCGCTGTCATTGCGCCACAACGCACTCACCCACAGCACGACACTAATGGGCGCAAGAAGAAAGACGCCAGGGTGACATTGACCGCCTAAGGTGAGCATAGGAAGATGCGCTATCCTAGCCCACTTATTTCCCTTGCTGTATCCCAGAAGTCCGGTCCAAACATAGGCTAGAGCGAACGGAATCTGTAGCATAGGATTCCATATGCCACGGGACAAATACACGGCCTCCGGGTGCACCGCAAAAAGAAACGCGGAAATCACACCCGATCTTCGCCCAAAAAAACGGCTGCCGAGGGCAAAGATTAGAGCAGTAGCCACTAGATGGGCAACTCCAGTCATCATGCGCGCCAACCGTGGGTCAGCCTTAATTAACATTGGCAGCGCATATATATAAATTGAGACCGGCCCATGCCACCCGCGAAAGTTGAAGTAGGGCATAGGGGGACCCAATAGCTCAAGTTTGCCATGCCGGGCAACCGCGATTGCCTTCAATGTGTGAACAGCTTCATCCGTCGACAAGCGCTCCAACCCAGTATTCATCCAACGCAAGCCCGCCGCCAGAATCAAGATCCCCACCATCGGAGCGTAGTACATCCTTGCGGAAAATAGACGCTTATTCATCAGAAGATTCAATAAGAGTAACCCAACCGATATCGCCTTTCGCGCCATCCGTCCGCGCTACCTTTAGGCGCCCCCCATCCTCGGGATCGTAAAAACCAGTGGTTACACCGAAGCCATCGCTCTCCAAATCCGCAACATCGAACACAACCTTTTCGGCTACTACCTCACCAGGAGCCCACCAAGAAGTCGGATATTGCCAAGATGCAGGCATCGAATCTACCTGTGCCACCACTTGCTCACCCTTCCATAGATGCACAAAGTATTTGTAATCTTGATTTATATATCCAAGCGCGCGCCAGAAAACAGTTAACTCCAAATTATCTGCCTTTCGCTCCAAGTCATAACCCAAGACTTCTATCTCATCACCAATAACGGCCCGCACCACATGCTTAAGCGACGGCTCTGCAAAATTACGGAGGCGGTCGGTTACTTCCACAACTCCAGAAAAGGATTCATCGAAAAGAACACTTTTCTGGTCAACTGTCTGGACCTCAATACGATAATCTCCCGGAGCAATATCACTGGGCACCCGCAACTCATATTTTTCAGCGACAAATACTCCCTGCGCCCAGGCAGAAGGGTAAGGTTCAGAGATTACTGCAGTGATGGAGGAGAAAACTTCTAGATTATCCTCGTCAAACAGCTGCCAACGCAGCTGCAATTTGTCCTCTATTTCCTGACGTGAGCGCCAAATCACACTTGCGTTTATTGGAGACCCCGTCTGTATTGGGCTGCTCACCTCAAAGCTGTTAAGTTCCAGACCATTGCTCCACACAGCCACCGGTAAAGTCTCTGCACGAATCTGGATTTCTCCCGCAGTGCCAGCCGGATTACCAGTATTGTCTAGTAGTTCTGCTTGGTCATCGGAAGTGTACATGCCAAATCGAAGAAAAAGGGAACCTGTTTCAGGCAAATCATCCGCCAAATCAAGCTCAAACTGGCTAGCATATAAACTCCCATGGCGCCACTGATGAGTATCAAAGCCTCGCCGGTCACCCTGCCCGTACTTATTACCATCTGGACCAACAAGATGTGTGAAAACATTGAATGCTTGCGGAGCTTCACCACCAGCTTCCCATATCATGAAAATGCTCCAGCGCTGCCCTGCGAGAGGCCATATCTCTGGATCCGCAAGGAAAAATCCGCGAACAATGACGTCATTGGAGAATCGCAGCGGAGACAAGGCAACCAAATCGGGACTGAAATGTTCGGCTGCTGGTAAATCCGCTAGACGGGATCTGCCGGACATCATCTCTCCACCAGCAAACCAAAAGTCCCTGTTTTCGTTACTAGCATCACCCACCAACAATGCACCCTTATCCGGCAGTGGCACAGCACTGTCAGATTGCACCAAGTCAGCCTGCAATCCATGTCGCAAGAAAGCATATTCGCGCAGCAAAGCCCAAGTTAGCCCGTTGTGTCCAGGCGAAAGCAGTACCATCAGTTCCCGACCATCTTCCTTTACCCGATTGACAGCAATATCCATTGCAGTAACTAAATCACGAGACGTCACCGGAGGAGGTGGGCGATCTGCAAAGAAATAATCCCAAACTTGGTTGGTACCCAGAGCTAACGTCAACAAAACAACCGGCCACTTAAGAGTTCGAGCTTTCAAACTATCCAAATATGATCTCGGAGACAATACCGACGGGGAAGCCACGACCGCTGCTATGACTGCACCCTGAATTAAGAATGCATTCGGAAGGCTGGGCCACCAATAATCCACGACCCAATGAGCCTGAATAATCCACGTCACCGCAGGTACTATTATTAAGCCAAGAACTATTATTAACCCGGGAAAACCATTTCGATACCGAAGGGCCCTAAACAAAAACCATAAAGTACCGGCCACAACAATAGCCGCCTGTACCGGTTGCAACCAGTTCCTCGGCACCCTCTCTAAGTTATAAGACAGACTGAATATATATCCGAGGCCGCCAAATCCCACACTGTCTTGCAATTCACCAGTAGATGGCATATTTTGAACCATCCCCAGCACATCAAAATTCTGCGAAAACTGATATAGACCGATGCCCCATGGCACCAGAGTCACAACCGCTATAAAAGCACCCACTAAAGTCTGAGAAAGGACGACACGCCGATTCTTCGGACTGTTAATCCAACAATAAACAATGAGAGCCACAGAAATTGGGGCCAATGCAAAAGAATGTGGGTGACACTGACCTGCCAAGCTGAGCAGCGACAAATGTGTCAACCGCGCCCAGCCCTTGTTATCAAAATAACCGAGCAGCCCGGTGAAAACATACAGCATTACCAACGGTGCTCCCAACTGAGCGTTGTTGATTACCCGACTAGCAAACACCATATGGGGATGCACAGCAAATAAAACGGAGCCGATAATTGCAGCCCAACGCCCGAAATAGCGATGGGAGATAAAATAGAGTATACCCACCGCAACAACATTTAGGATCCCAGTGAAAGCCTGTGCTCCCCTTGGATCAGGACTAAAAAGATACGGAATCGCATAAAGATAGACCGAGAGCGGGGAATGTACCAGCCCTAAAGAGGAAGGTGGCCCAAGCAAGTGCGTCTCTCCGTAACGTGCCACTTGGATAGCTTTAATACTTATGTAGGCATCATCACCTCCAAAGAACTCAGTATCGGCTTCGTAAAGGCGTAGGAAGGCAGCGAGAAACAGGATTGGTATAAGGATGATGTGCTGTTTCACAAATTTAGTCATTCTCCGATCTGATCGACTCCAACTTATAGGCTCATCTTATCCAACAGCACTCATACAATATGCGTGTTACATGGCCTCCCTAAGTTTCTCAACTAATCGCAGTACAAACTGCTGCAACCCATGCTCCCTTTCCACAGCTCGCCGCAAATCACTGCCAAGTTGCTCCCGTTCATCCTGAGAAATATTAAGGGCATTATGCAACTGCTGCGACAGCAATAACGGGTCCTCACCACGCGTAATCTGCACACCTCTGGTAGTCTCAGACAATCTTGAAAAAGAGCGGTTCCGGACTAGAGTGGGAATTCCACACGCCATACCCTCCAGAACGGATTTGTCCATTCCTCCTGTCGGGCAAAGATTAACGTGTATACTCGCACGTCGATATTCACGCACGACCCGCGAGTATGGAATGGGACCCACCAACTCCACAATTCTCTGCAGTCCGGCACGCTCAATACGGGCTTGCAGTTGGTCAGTATAGTCCAGAGGCGCATTTCCCTCATCACCACCAACAATTCGTATCCGAAAAGCAGGAGACCCAATGCTTTCATACATTCTCGCCGCAGCATCAATCAATAACTCATAATTCTTTATCGGAGCTCGCCGTCCCACAGCCAATACTACAGGGGGGGACACTCGCGCTGACGAATCCGGTTTGAATAAATCCGTATCAATACCATGTCCAATCACGCACAGTTTTGAGGAACTCAAACGGAAACTTTCGGGTGAGGCCGAGACTACATTGTCCACCATCGCAGTAGCAAGGCGTAGATACATACCTACATGCCGGTGAGTGTACCAGAAAACAATAGGCCATCCGCACAATTTTGCCAATGGTGCAATCGCAAGAACATACTGTGGACTGAATTGGCAAAAGACCACATTAACACTTTTCCGTAGCCCCCACACTGTATGAAAAAAACGGACCCATCTTGAGAAACGAAATCCTCCCAAATCCTTACCTAATGAATGCACACGTACATTTTCAGGTAAATTGGTTTCGCTAGATGCGACGCAAACCACATCTATACTCTCCAAATGGGAAGCAAGTTCGCCAACCCAGCCAACGACGTGCCCAACAAGGGAGTCTTGGGCGTCAACCTTGTAGGTAATGTACAGTAACCGCATTTTCATCATAGGAGGCGTAAGGCATATGTTGCCATGTATTATCAGTCGAAGGGTTAACTTTTAGCTTTGCACCAGATTTTGATAACCCAACGCATACTCGCGCAGCACGCGCGATTTCTCAAACCGCTGTACCGAACGGGGAGCAGCAAGTGCCATGCGTGCACGCAAATCCGGGTCTACGATAAGTTGCTCAATTCGCGCCGCGATATCATCCACCGACCAATCCACAAGAAATCCGTTCACGCCATCGTGCACTAACTCCCGCGCTAGTCCAACCTTCGTACTGACAACCGGAACTCCACAGCCAAGCGCCTCGGCCACAACTCGTGGTCCACCCTCGCTGAAGGAGGTACAGATCAGGCAACGGGAACGACGATACAAATCCGCCAACTCAACAGGTTCACTAACCCAATCACGGAACTCGACGGTAGAAGACAACCCTAATGCAGCAGCGCGCGCGCGAATTCGAGTCTTTAAAGGACCAGAACCAATCATTAAAGAGCGAACTCCGTCACGTCTGCGTGCAAGGTCAGCAATCCCATTCAAAAACAAGAAAGGCGCTTTGTTAGATGTCAAACGACCAACAAAGATCGCGTCATATTCCATGCGGGTATCTTCAGGATGAAAGACGTCAAAATCCAGATACAGGCTATAGAGTAGCAAAAGCTGTGCAGCGGGCACGCCCCAACTACGAAGCAGCGGCTCCAGTTCCCCTTGATTAGTAATGCGAAACCCGAGTGAGCTAGAGATAGAACTGCGCACAAACCAGCGAGTGACTGAGGGCTGCAGACGCTCCCGGAGATTAGCACCACGTGGATAGCCGTCCACATGGTGGATTTCATTCACGTGAGGAACACCGCTAGACTGCGAGAGCCAGCGCGCGCCAATACCGTGCAAGAAGAAACCGTAATCATGGGAAACAATCAAATCGTAGTGCCGTTTTTCCGCAAGCGCATGTCCCTTCTTCCAAATGAAGACAGGTTGCATAACCTTACGCCAGGGCGAAGGATGAAAAATGACGTTGTCAAAACAGTCGTGGCGATTAACACCCGCAACCCTATATGTGAGAACATCTATTCTGTTCCAATAGTTTGAGAACTCGCTTAGAGTATTGTGAAAAGCCCTACGATTCCCACGCACGACCGACGTGTCCCCGCTAAGCATGAGCAAGTTCAAGACACTACCTCTAACAGTACCGCCTCCGTATCCGCAACCATACGCTCCCAAGAAAAACGCTCTAACTTTTCATGCGCACGTTCAGCAAGGGAACTCCCAAATTCTGGCTCTTTCAACACCCGGCATATGGCCGCAACCAACTGCTCTTCATCAGCAGATGGAACAAGTACCCCAGTTCTACCATCTATAACGGCCTCCAATGTTCCTCCTACAGCCGAGGCAATAACTGGGATGCGACAAGCCATCGCTTCCAGAAGCGTGTGCGGAAAACCCTCATAGGTCGAAAAAAGAACAAACACGTCAGCTGCACACATCAAACGATGTACATGCTGCTGGGATTGAAAACCCAAGAAATCCACTGAATCGCTGCTAGGTGATGCAAGCGCCTCCAAATTCGTACGTTCTGGTCCATCACCAACAATAAGTAGATGGGCATCCGGAAAAATGCGCTGCACCCGGGGCAGTACCCGGACAATGGTACCGATACCTTTCCACGGCACCAAACGTGCGACGGTAAGTAAAACTGGCGCTGAGGCAGGCAGCCCCACTTCTCTCCGTGCAGTGACTCTATCGGGTACGGATGCAAATTGACGCTCATCCAAAGCATTGTAAATCACCCGTATGCAATCAGGTGGAACACCCCAACCAGTCACCAAAGTTCTAACATAGCGACTTGGAACTAACACAACATTCGCCGCCCGCACATACCAGATAATCAGCCTTTGCAATAGACGTACACGCCAATCGTGATGCAGCAATTGAAACTCATCTATGCTTAGGTCGGAGGAAACCAAACCATGCCGTGTGCTAAATTCCCATGCAAAATCACCGACGTTTTTCAGTACCATTGGTTTGCGTAAAATCACGTTCGCCAACGCAGCCGGCATACCATAATCGCTCACAAAGAGCAAATCAACTGTCCGCGCTAGTCGCAAAACACGCCAAGTAAACAGTAGAATCCGTAACAGAACCGGCCATCGTCGAGACACTCGATATACCGGATAAGAGAAGGTGCTGTCGAGTCCACTGCGATTGGAATCAGTATGAGTAATTACCGTGACATGATGGCCACGAGCAACAAGTGCTGGAATCAATCGGTGCAAATAAATGGAGGGCCCGCCGACCTCAGGATGAAAAGAGCCGGCCACCACGCAAAGACGCATCTCTTATTCAGCGCTATAACTTCACTACTCTCGAGTTGCCCAACAAGTCACCGGTAGCGTTACGGGTATCCACCACCAGTTGGGAATGATTGATAATCTCCACCCAATCATAAGAACTATGGTCAGTCACAATCAACACACAGTCTGCCGATGACAACACGGAGATCTCATAATCGACTCCGCACATCTCAATGTCATCGAACTCCAAGAAAGAAACATACGGATCATGATAAGACACCACCGCACCTTGCTTCTGCAGCAATTGAATAATATCCAAGGCCGGAGATTCTCGTATGTCACCTACATCGGGTTTATATGCAACCCCCAATATCAACACCTGAGATCCGCGCAGTGGTTTACTATCATCATTAAGAGCTGCGGCAACCTTACTGACAACGTAGCGTGGCATATTGGTATTAATCTCATCCGCAATCTCGATGAAACGCGCATTAAAATTAAGAGATTTTAGTTTCCAGGAAAGGTAAAGTGGGTCAACGGGAATACAATGCCCACCCAAACCTGGGCCAGGATAAAACGGCATGTAACCAAAGGGCTTAGTCTTCGCTGCAGCAATGACCTCCCACACATCAACTCCAAGCTTGTCACACATGATTGTAATCTCATTAATAAGACCGATGTTTACCGCCCGGAATGTATTTTCCAACAATTTAACCATCTCAGCCGACTGAGTGGAAGATACCGGCACCACCTGTTCAACAATAGTAGAATAAAGAGCTATGGCGACTTCAGTACAATTCGGAGTCACTCCCCCAATTACTTTCGGGGTGTTACGTACTCCGAAAGTAGGGTTTGCGGGATCGATGCGCTCAGGCGAAAAAGCAACGAATATGTCATCTCCAGCACTGAAACCATTACTCAACATACGTGGCAGCACAACCTCGGTAGTAGCACCGGGGTAAGTAGTGCTCTCCAAAACCATCAACATACCCGGCCGCAAGTGCACGCTGATTTTCTCTGCCGCGCTAACGACATAGGACATGTCAGGGTCTCTAGTTTTGCGCAACGGGGTGGGTACACAGATACTGATTGTATCTACTTCTGATAGCGCCTCATACTCTTGGCTAGCCGCAAATTTTCCACTGGAGACCAATCCGCCAATGATATTAGTGGGTACATCCGCAATATAACTGTCGCCGCTAGTTATCGCTGCCACTTTATTGGCATCCGTATCGATACCCATGACTGTGAAACCCGCATTTGCAAACTCGACAGCCAACGGTAGACCAACATAACCGAGACCTATCACACCCACGCGTGCACTACGGCCACGTATCTTATCCACCAAAGTTGCTTTTTCAGTCACCTACCCACATCCTTGCAGGAACTTAACCCACTACTACCCTGTCACTCACCGGCCGCTCTGATATCGAGTCGCTCGGGCCTTCCTGTTTAAGATCCATAATGATATCTTCAATTGATTCCTCGAGCGGGATGTGAGGCTCCCATCCTAGAAGTTCATTAATTCTACCTATATCAGGAACGCGACGACGCATATCCTCGAAACCCTCCTGAGTTGCTTGCTCGTAAGGCACTAAGATAATAGAAGATTGGCTTTTGGTCATCTCTTTCACTTTCCGCGCCAAATCGAGAATAGTAATCTCGGCCTGTTTACCAACATTAAAGACGCGACCCTCAGCCCGAGCTTCAACAGCCAAATCCATTAATGCCGGTACCACATCTCGTACATCACAAAAACAGCGGCTTTGCTGCCCGTCTCCATAAACCGTAATATCCGCACCTAAGAGAGCCTGCCGAACGAAGCGTGGTACCACCATGCCATACCGCCCACGTTGGCGCGGACCGATGGTATTGAATAAACGGAAAACAACTACCGGAAGACCCTTCTCCTTATGATAAGCCAAAGCCAAGAACTCATCCAGGGCTTTCGATGTTGCATACGCCCACCTGTGATGAGTAGTGGCACCAATTAGACTATCGTCACCCTCCTTAAAGGGAACATTATTAAGTTTCCCGTAAATCTCAGAAGTTGATGCAATGAGTGTCTTTTTACGATAGCGCCTAGCAGTGCGCAGCACAGTCTCCGTGCCCATCACATTTGTTTCTATGGTATGCACAGGTGAACGTACAATTAACTCAACACCGACCGCCGCAGCCAGATGTACAATCAAATCGCACTCACTAACCAGTCGATCCATGACAGTAGTATTGGTGATGGTTTCAACCACTAGCTGAAAGTCATCGTGAGAGGCCAGAGCAACTAGATTCTGCATACGACCAGTGGAGAGATCATCGATGGCAGTGACCTGGTGACCAGCACCGAGCAATGCCTCTGCAAGGTGGCTACCGATGAATCCTGCACCGCCAGTAATGAGATATCGCATATAAACTCACTCCTTCCGCGCACTCAAGCGAAAAAAAACGGGTCCCATCCATCCAGGTGACCCATTCATTATTGAATAATGCTATTGCAGGGACATTGCTGTCTCAACTGGAGATTATAACTTCACGCCGGCAGCTTGTCTACCTAACACAATCAAAACTTATAGCAGGCTCAACTGCTCAGGCGCCTGGTCTGCAGAAGTCTCAGCTCCGTCTTGAGATTGCAGCTGCGCTATGAATACTGGCAGCTGCTTGAAATCCTCATACAACATCGGACGATATTTTGGTTGATGTAGCGCGGCTGCAGGATGGAACATCGGTACTACTACCCGATCCCCAATACGCTTTGGCTGCCCGTGGATAGCACTTATGCGCACTCCTTCAAACCAGCGCGCCATCGAAAAACGTCCTAGTGTAACTATGACACGTGGGTCAATCAATTCTATTTGACCATCCAGATAGGGACGACAAGCATCAATCTCCTCGGATTGCGGATCACGATTCCCAGGAGGCCGGCATTTTACGACATTGGTGATGTACACATCTTCACGTTTCAACTCAATACTAGCAAGAAGATCGTCTAGCAGTCTTCCAGAAGCACCAACGAAAGGTAGTCCCTGTTCATCCTCATGATGTCCCGGACCCTCGCCAATGAGCATAATATCCGCATCTGGTTTCCCGAAACCAGGAACCGAGTTTTTTCGCGTATCCGCAAGAGAGCATAACTGACACTTGCGAACTTTATTTTCAATCACAGCAAGAGTGTCAGACAAGGTACACAACCACCCCTTCAGCTATAGTCTGCGAATAGGTCTGCATTCTCATTGACCCATTGCCACAACAAACGTAACCCAGTATAAGGATCTACAGTGGGCTGCCATCCGATCTGTTTCACCGCCCGAATATCGCTTATATACACTTTTTGATCACCTGGACGCCAGTCGTAATAGACAGCCTCCATTTCTCTGCCCGACAGCTCGCTAAGACTAGGCTGCACCTCTTGCCATACAGCCAACGTGAAGTCTGGACCACCACCAATGTTGAAAACCTTGCCCGCCACCTGTTCAGGATCATCCAAAGCAAGGTCAAAAGCCACCAACAAGTCCTCAACCCAAAGCATATCACGAACCTGCTTGCCATCACCATATATTTTGATTGAACGCCCGCCCACCGCGGCAATAACAAAATGAGCAAGCCAACCCTGATCCTCAATGCCGAACTGACGCGGACCGTAAACACATGACTGCCGGAAAACAACAGTCGAGAGACCATAAATGCGGCTGAAATCACGGACATATTGGTCACCTGCTCCCTTCGAACAGCCATAAGGAGAATGGAAGTCCAGAGGCTGCGTTTCAGGCAAACCAAGCGGCAAATCAGCATATTCCCAACGAGTATCTGCCTCCACCACACGCACCTGCTCCATTCCGCCATACACCTTGTTAGTTGATGCATAAATCACTAACGGCTGATGGCGAGACAGACGGGCTCCCTCCAAGACATTGAAAGTACCAAGTGCATTAATCTCAAAGTCATCGCGCGGATTGGTCACAGAGGATGTAACAGCGACCTGAGCGGCCAAATGCACAACCGCATCTTGACCATCTATTGCTAACAGCAAAGCATCAGCATCTCGTACATCGGCGCGAACGAACGCAAATCCACCTTCGAAACTTTTCTCCAACCACTCCAGGTTGCTGGCTGCCCCACGTCTGGAAAGATTGTCTAGAATGGTCACCTCGTGTCCAGCTTGCAGCAAACGTGCTGCATAATTACATCCTATGAAACCTGCACCTCCCGTAATAAGCACTTTCTTCATGAATAACTTGTCCAATACGAGCAAAAACTCGGTATTGTCAGGTAACAGCAGGCTACTGCTTACCAACCTCCGGAGTGCGCAAATACACAGGTGCGAGATCGTTGGGATCGTCCATCTGACCAGAAGATAGTCTCTGCCGTGCAATCGCAATCAGACAAGCACCGCGACGCACGTTAAGGTATGCGGGGGCAAAGCTAACCTGTTCTTGCAAAGCATCACGTCCAACGGCGTCAATTTCACCACATACATGGGCTGCGTCCTTATCCAAATCGTTGAGCAAACGGTTCCAGTCTGAAATTTGCGGCGAGCCATCAGATTTCCAGTATCCCTCATTCCATCGATATGGCTGTACCGCGATCCGATCCCTTCCAGCTGACAGAACTGCAATTAATGGTCCATCACGCTTAGGTTGACCATAAGCAACAATATCCAACGTCGGTATCCCTACAATCGGAATCGCATGCGATATAGCAAAACCTTTTGCAAAGGCTAGACCAATACGCAAGCCAGTGAACGACCCAGGACCAATGCCAACAGCAACTGCTTCTAGAGAATCAGCACCAACACCCTCAGTTCGGAGCATGCGATTCACCTGTGGAGTCAGTTCCACAGTGTGATTATTGGCGCAAATCCAGTTGTGCTCAGCCAGAATCACAGCGCCATCGCCAAGAGCCAGAGCAACACAATCAGTTGCTGTATCGATAGCCAATAACATCACGCAGGCCGATGCTGAAAAGCAATTTTCCGAAATCCGTCCAACAGCTGCTCAAAACGATCTCCTGATGCACGCATTGCCATGTTGCGTTTTTCTTCCTCAACGTAACCAATACTAATCCACAGAGATTCGCCTGGCAGCGAAGACGCAATGTTCTCTGGCCACTCCACAATCAACGTTGCTCCAGATTCAAGTCGCTCATCAAGACAAATAGAGTCCGCATCGCGCGGATGGCTCAAACGATAACAATCCAAATGGTGCAAATGAGCTCCATCAGCACGGGAGTACTCATTAGCAAGAACATAAGATGGGCTGGTGACCTGCTCCAGTGACCCCCATCCACGCCCTATACCAATTGAAAGCAAAGTCTTTCCGGCACCTATCTGGCCACTGAGACAGACGAGATCGCGCGGTTGCAATAGTTGTCCCAGTTTAACACCGTAGCGAAGCGTTTGCTCATAATTATGACTGACAAAGTCCAAAGCTCGCAAATCCATTACAGGCATAATGGAGGCATTATAGTCGCCACTTCACACCAGAGCAAGTGAAGATTACGTACACCATCTTATTATTGTCTAGTTGAACAATTTAAACATGCTCACCCTCATCATTGCCGACAAACACTATACTGAAAACACTTCAAGAATGACCGATTCTTCAATGCAAATCTTCAGGTACAGTTTCACAAGAGGAAGAATCAACTTACAGTTTCTTAATAACTTGATATAATTAACATCATCGCAACACTACGTCCGCACTACGCACTGAGTTGTCCAAAATATTGTGATCATGCAAGAATGCCTCAAGTCTGGTGGGCACGGATACAATGTTTAGATACGATCCTATGTCTACGCAGCGTCCCAAGCACAAAGACAATTCAAGCATATTGCCATTGAAGCCAGACGAAAAATGAGCAACAACAGGTCACTTACACATCTGGACGAACAGGGTAAAGCGCACATGATAGATGTAGGCAATAAGCCAGAGACCGAACGGATAGCGATAGCCCGTGCTGAGGTCCATACTCTCCCAAAGACACTTAAACTCATTCGAGCCGGAAACTTAATCAAAGGCGACGTGTTTACCGTAGCAAAGCTCGCTGGCATCCAAGCCGCTAAACGCACCGCGGACATGATTCCTCTGTGTCATCCCTTGGTGCTTACAAACATTGAAGTAGATATAATCACATCTGAAGAACTTTCCCTCAAACAGTGTGGGGTTGAAATCACGGCAATCGCCCGTGCCACTGGAAGAACCGGAGTTGAGATGGAAGCACTCACAGCGGCCACCACAGCGGCACTCACAGTCTACGACATGGCAAAAGGTATCGAGAAAACAATGCGCATTGCTAACATCCGAGTAATCGAGAAACGGGGTGGAGCTAGCGGCGACATAATTAACACATGAACGTCAAAATTTTGTTTTTTGCGACAATGAAGGATAAATCCGGAACCGATCTAATGCCTCTGGAGCTATCTGATAACGCGAGTGTGGCTGACCTAAAAACAGTGTTGGGGGAACAAATGCCAGCACTAGAAACGTCACTGCCCACCGCAGTCGTCTCGGTTAATCGAGAGTTCGCATTCCCAGAAGACCAGATTCCACCAGACGCGGAAGTGGGAATTTTCCCGCCTGTATCTGGCGGACAGAAACAGACAACAATGGTCGAGGTGCGCACCGACCCTATCAACATCGATGAACTGACCAAGCAGATTGTCGACCTCACAACTGGCGCTGTATGTGTATTTTCCGGTATAGTGAGAGCACACACAAAGCAGTCGAAAGCCTACCAACACGCTGGTTACACAAAACATCTAGAATATGAGGCATATGTCCCCATGGCGAAAAAGAAAATGCGGCAAGTATCAGATGAAATCCGTGCGAACTGGCCCCAAGTGACTGGTATCTCCATAGTACAACGCATCGGGATTCTAGATCCTGGTACACCTACCGTTGTAATTGCATGCGCTGGCTCACATCGGGATTCCTGTATTTTTGAGGCCGCCCGCTATGGCATTGACCGACTAAAAGAAATCGTTCCAATTTGGAAAAAGGAAATTGGACCAGAGGGAACCTCTTGGGTACACGGGAAGTACCAACCAACTGTAAATGACCAGGGGCAATCCTTTGCATCAATGGTCCAGAAAAAACAATGACAGTTTTTGCAAAAGCCTGGTTCTTCCAATCTCCAGGAACAGATAGGCATAAAATTGCTGAGATCGTGAGACAATCACTGTGGGCATCGGGGCTATACTCAATCTGGCTTGATGCTGGCACTGCCGAGCCACCGTTCAAAGTGCACGGGTACCACAACGATAAACAACTCGAACTAGAATGGAAACCTGCAGTATGGCTCCGGTTACGAACAGAACACTCGGACGATGCTTTGAGCAACCATCTAAGTTGGTTACTCGGGCGCACTCCGAGCCTTCGTTTCACCGACCAGACCGGATGGACGGTATGGGAATGGTACTTCCAGGACATCTCCGATCGGTGGCGCGAAATCTCGGGTAACCCAATCTATCAAAACCCACGCCGATTCGATTGAGTGGAGTTCACGCGGCAGTACTTTTCTGTTCATGTCCGATCTGATGTACGACCTCGCCACATTAGCAGCGATGGCCAAAGATTTGAAAGACTTCTTCCAATCCGACGTTGTATTTTGGCAACTCTCTGATGCCGGCCCATTCCGGAAACGTTTCCCAAAATTGACTGTGGCTGGTTTGCTCTTTTGCCAACATAAGCTCTCCCTGTTACAGGATAAGATACCGCCAGAAAAACAGACTGAACTAGACCAAGTGCAAACACAAGTGAAGGGATTGCTATCAATCTGGCATTCAAATATGGAGCGGAAAGCAGAACTTGAAATCGACGGTCGCTTACATTCTTGGGAATGGTATCTATCCGATTGTAATGAAGACCCGCAAGATTGTTCTGAACACTACACCACAGAGGTATATGCCCGCGTTTACATTCATCTGCTGCTGCGGCGTTTCGGCAACCAGACCATAGCTAAGCGGGTCCGCGCTAGAGTCAACGCAGCGGATACTAAATTACGCACGGTTTTTCTGGCAGGGAAGTTTGTCTGGGAATATGATTTGAGAGCTGCGTTCCCGAGCCAAGAATATTGGTTCCTGTACGGACGGCCAGGTATTCTGCCAGGATTTGTTCAAGAGATATCTTAGAATTGTCGAACCCAAAGGCTATTTAGCGTAATTCACCGCACGTGTCTCCCGAATCACCGTCACCTTAATCTGGCCAGGATATTGGAGACTCTCCTCAACTTTGCTAGCCACATCTTGCGCAATTTTAATTGCACCTAGGTCATCCACTTTGTCCGGACTGACAATAATGCGCACCTCTCGTCCTGCTTGTAGAGCGAAAGCCTCGCCCACCCCAGCTGACTGATTGGCAATTTCCTCGAGAGCACGAATCCGCTTAACATATTGCTCCGTGTTTTCGCGACGTGCTCCGGGACGTGCCCCAGATATTGCATCCGCTATCTCTACAATGGTTGCCTCAACAGATTCTTGATCCACCTCATGGTGATGAGCCGCCACAGCGTTACAGACTACCTCAGAAACTCCGTAACGACGACAAATCTCAGCCCCAATAGCTGCGTGCGTGCCCTCGACCTCATGGTCGACAGCTTTTCCCAAATCATGAAGCAATCCGCCAGCTTTTGCTATTTCGACTTGCGCGCCAAGCTCAGCCGCAATCACCCCCGCGAGCCTAGCTGTCTCCACAGCGTGTGCATGTTGGTCTTGACCATACGAGGTGCGAAATTTGAGTTTTCCAATTAGCTGAAGAATTTCTGGTCGTAGTCCAGGAACACCTGCGTCATAGGCAGCGCCTTCACCCTCCTCTTTTATGATTACTTCCACTTCCTTTTTAGCGTCTTTCACTGTCTTTTCAATTTGCGTAGGATGGATACGTCCATCCAGGACAAGTTTAGCCAATGCACGGCGGGCAACCTCACGCCGCACCGGGTCAAAAGATGCCACCATGACCGCCTCGGGTGTATCATCCACCACCACATCAACTCCAGCAGCATGCTCAAAAGCACGAATGTTGCGTCCATTTCGCCCAATTATTCGCCCCTTGATATCATCTGATGGAATAGGTAGAGTCGTTATGGAATGCTCCGACACCTGTTCGCTGGCAATACGTTGCATAGCCACAACGAGCAGCTTACGAGCGCGGTCTTCACCCTCCTCTTTTGCTTCCTCTTCTATTCTTCGAATTACCCGCGCCATGTCATCACGTGATGCCTTTTCCACGTCCTGCATGATCTCCTCTCTGGCTTCGGCCGAGGTAAGCCCTGAAATACGTTCAAGTTCTTCCGTGTGCAGATGCTGCCGCCGCTCTAGCTCGAGTGCCCCTTTCTCTACAGAGCTCTGACGTTTACTAATTTCTTTCTCGCGCTTACCTATTTTGCTTGCACGTTCATCCAAGTCTTCACGCCGCTTATCTAGACGTCTTTCTTCCCGCTGCACATTTTGACGACGTTCGGAAAATTCTTTATTTAACTCATCGCGCCAACGATGTAACTCGTCCTTAGACTGCACTGCCAAGTCGCGCTCCTTCTGCTGAAGCTCCGAATCCATAAGCTTGCGTTCATCCTGCAACTGAATTGCAGCAGCCTTACTCTGGTACCGGTAGACCATATAACCAATTACAGCAGTCAAAATAAGGAATATCAAACCCAAAATCAAAAAGTTAACAGACATAATTAATCCTTGTGGTCGTTATTTGCTTGCATCATCTCTTCAATGACTTCACTGATAATCTCATAGTCAAAACCGCGCCGGGACAGGAATTCTCGCATCTTTTGACGCCATTCCAACACAGGCAAACCCTCTAATCGAGACATCTTGTGCACAGCAGCCTTACGAGCATCGCCAAGCTCATCAACACTCCCCAGAACGGTTTCGATAACCTCATCTCCAACCCCTTTCTGACGCAATTCCACACGCAAAGCACGCCGTCCACGGGGTCGAAAGGCACTCCTATTCTCCACCCAAAAAGCCGCGAAGGCCTCATCATCTATCAGGTTATCTTTACCCAAACTTTCAATCACTCCCTGTACCACTTCTCTCCCCAAACCATGCCGCGCCATCCGAGTGCGCACTTCCGACTCCGAACGCGGTCTATGGGCGAGAAATCGAAGAGCCTTATCGCGTGCGTTTTCAACCTCATCCACCGACCTTAATAATGATACCTCTGGTTTAGTAATAGTCTGTCCCACACTCAAGTCCCGCGTCTGTCCAATCGACAATCCAAAAGCAAACCGGCCGTCCAAGAACACATTAACGCGGTTCTTATTGCGTTTTTGAGTATTCATTGCCGTGATTGTGTACATAGCCTCTCTGAATCAAAAACCGCGACATCAAGGTCACGGTTGTTTAGAGCAACAAGCACCATGTGCCAATTGCGTCAATACCAGACTAACTAGTGTGAAATGTTGTAATGTAAGGACAGCCACCGCGATTCATCTCGCGGACAGTAAAGTACTAAGAACGAAGGTGAGACAAGATGAAAACTTAGATAAGATACCTATTACATGTGTTGATCAAAAACCGTAAATTCTTGCTAAGCTCGTTCCCTGCTCCATTCCCAGTAGTTTACTCAAACACCTATGTCGGTTTTACTCAACAGAGGCTCACAAAACATTTAATCCGACTAGATTCTCAGTCTGACAACAACCGTGCCGCCACTTTGTCCCTACAGCTATTACAGCATATGCTGCAAGGTCCCTTGTGTACATGACCCTACGCTCAACGCCATGCTCACCGGGTCAATCATATGCGAAACTGCTCGCATAAAGACCTATTCCATAACTTCATCATCTTCCCGTGTTTTCACTGTCTCCGACTTATCCGGAGCGGAAATATCTCGAATAGCTTTCTCAATCTCATCTGCAATAACAACATCGTCCTTTAAGAAACGCTTGGAGTTTTCTCTACCTTGCCCCAACCGAGTATCACCATAACTGTAAAACGCGCCGCGCTTATCGATGATTTCATGTTCCACTCCTAAGTCAAGCAAATCACCGGTCTTGCTTATGCCCTCATCATACATGATGTCAAATTCAGCCTGTCGAAATGGAGGGGCAACCTTGTTTTTAGTCACACGCACCCTGATACGATTTCCCATCATCTGCTGCCCATCCTTAATGGTCTGTAGACGTCGTACGTCCAAGCGCACACTAGCGTAATATTTCAACGCCTGACCACCAGTAGTGGTCTCCGGATTTCCAAACATCACGCCTATTTTCTGACGCAATTGATTAGTAAATACCATGGCAGTGTTAGATTGCTTAATCGCTCCCGATAGTTTGCGCAAAGCCTGACTCATCAAACGCGCCTGATTGCCCATCGTTGCGTCACCCATGTCTCCTTCTAGTTCAGCTCGTGGCACTAGGGCAGCTACAGAATCTATAATAATCACGTCTACCGCTCCAGATCTCACCAAAGAATCTGCAATTTCCAGAGCTTGCTCTCCAGTGTCAGGCTGCGACACGTACATGTTCTCCACATCCACCCCAACTTTCGCTGCATATGTTGGATCCAGTGCATGTTCCATATCAATAAAAGCGCACACCCCACCTGCCTTCTGAGCTTCAGCAACGATATGCTGACACAGCGTAGTTTTTCCAGCAGCCTCCGGGCCGTAAATCTCCGTCACACGACCACGCGGGATACCGCCAATGCCTAGGGCAATATCTAGCGAAATTGAACCAGTTGAAATAGATTCGACTTGCATGGTAGAGGCATCTCCCATTCTCATAAGGGCGCCCTCACCATACCGTTTCTGTATCTGCAAAAGCGTAGTCTCTAAAGCCTTCTCACGACCACTTTGACTCATGGAATCGTCTCCGAAAATACCATTAAACAAAGTTTACCGTATTACCAGTCACAGTGCAAATACTATGTAAGAATGCCGACACGAACTCTTAAGTGTATAATCCAACTAGAATAGCCAATACAATAGATTATAAGCTTTCACGCAGAGAAACTTTCACACTTGGAGGGAGACTTACTCTAGCCTCAACATGAACAAGGATACTCTTACCATCACAGATAATCGTACCGGACGCAGTTACGAAATATCAATCCAAAACGACACTATACGCGCGCTCGACCTCCGACAGATAAAAGTCAATGAGGACGATTTCGGGATGATGTCTTATGATCCGGCTTACACAAATACTGCATCATGTAGCAGCCGCATTACCTTGGTAGACGGCGAAAAAGGAATCCTTAGATATCGAGGTTATCCGATCGAACAGTTGGCTGAGAAGAGCAGCTTCCTGGAGGTAGCATATCTGAACATCTACGGTGAATTGCCTGATTCACAGCAATTATCTTTCTGGGTAGAACGGATAATGCATCACACCTTCATCCACGAAAATCTAGCAAAGTTAATGCAATCTTTTCGTTACGACGCTCACCCAATGGGAATGCTCATCGGCACCATCGCAGCCATGTCAACTTTGCATCCAGACGCAAAGGACATTTACGATGATCAAGCCCGTCAGAAACAGATTTGGCGTCTGCTCGGCAAGCTACCCACTGTAGCCGCTTTCGCATATCGCCGCCGCATTGGCCGCCCGTACAACTATCCTGATAGCTCCCTAGGCTACACGGAGAACTTGCTCTACATGATGGATTACATGAATCAAGGCGACTACCAGGTCAACCCAGTACTGGCTAAAGCGCTTGACGTGCTATTCATCCTACATGCAGAGCACGAGCAAAATTGCTCCACAGCTGTTATGCGAGGCATAGGCTCTAGCCATGCCGATCCATACAGCGCCATGTCAGGAGCCGCAGCCGCCCTATACGGACCGTTACATGGCGGTGCTAATGAAGCGGTATTGCGAATGCTTAATGAAATTGCCACGGTGGACAACATCCCAGGATACGTAGAAAAAGTCAAGGCGGGAAAATTCAGACTAATGGGATTTGGCCACCGAGTGTATAAGAACTACGATCCTCGTGCTCGCATCATAAAGAAAGTCGCGGATGACGTACTAGCGATAACTGGAGGTAATCCGCTTTTAGATATAGCGTTAAAATTAGAGGAAATAGCTCTAGAGGATGAGTATTTCGTTTCCCGGAAACTGTATCCCAATGTCGATTTTTACAGTGGCATCATTTATCAGGCAATGGGATTCCCAGTGGATATGTTCCCAGTATTGTTTGCTCTGGGCCGTGCGCCAGGCTGGCTTGCCCAATGGCTTGAGTTAATTGATGACAAGGAGCAACGAATTGCCCGGCCACGACAGGTGTTTCTCGGTTCCGAACAACGTGATTATTTGCCCATGGAACAACGCGGTTAGGGAAAACCACATAAGCAGCGGGCAACTGTACCCACTGTGATTATCCAACCAAACACCAAGAAACACCGGGTAGGCACACCACATCTCCGGGAGCTTTTGTGGCTACTGCGATCATCCGAACACTCCCACACTCATCTGGACTGGCAAACCGAAAAGGGATGGCTGGAACACCATCAATGTCACGCAACTTTCGATAACGACAATCTCACTGCAATGCTTTCAGTCCCTGTCGAACCAAATAGTTCTACGTGGATGCGCCTCGCAGCCGTGAAAGATAGGCAGCGCGACACAGGGACACTGACTACATTATGGACTGATGCAAAGACAGAGGTCAGACGCCAAGGAATCACAAGCGTAGCTGCTCTTACTGCAAATACCTGGCCAGAGTGCATTCTGCCTAAATTGGGATTCAAACCAATCGGGAGGGTGGTGGTACTACGGCGACACCAGATGGGCAAGCCAGCCATAGAAAATACAGCAATCGGAATACGCGCTGCTTCCATCTCCGACCTACAAGCAATCCTCCACATTGACCATACCGCATTCGAACCCTTGTGGAGATATTCCACGGGCATGCTGCGTTTGGCGCTAATGCGGGCAGAGTTCGCTACGGTGGCATATCAGGGCAGCAACATAATCGGATATCTTCTGGCGTCTCGAAACCAAGGAAAAGCACTTCTTGCGAGACTAGTGGTGACACCAGACTGCCAACATCGCGGGTTCGGTCGTGCTTTGACTATCAACATGCTACGGAACTTTGCAGGTGACCAGTCATCGACAGTGGACGTCAATACCCAAGAAGACAATGCAGCTTCCATCGCTCTGTACCGTGCACTGGATTTTGAATTCACTGGCGAAAAAGCACAAGTCTGGCGCTGCGTCCTTAATTGACTACATTACTCCTGTGGCAGGGCAAACTAATAGGATAATACCTTTGATTTCACAAAAACATTCGGTAAGATAGTCAGATACAAACCAATAAATGAGCAAAAGCCCCTCGAAGATCAACCCTCTGCTGGACCGAATTCAAAACAGTATTCTGGACACGACGCTTCACCGCGTGGCCCGTAACACTGGCTGGCTGCTCACAGCCGAAGTGGTTGCCACTCTATTTAGCGCGATTCAATTTCCGCTTGTCGCCCGCATCCTCGGTGTTGAGGGTTACGGTATCGTAGTTCTAATCATTGGTTGGGTTGGATTGATGACTGGTCTGCTAGGTATCCAGACACGGAAAACAATAGTCAAATACTTCAGTCTCTTTGTTGCCAATGAAAGTAAGAGTAAGGCCCTCGCAACGGTCAAGCTAGGAATCGGACTAAATATAATACTTGCCACCATCACTTGCACACTGCTTTTCATCGCTGCCCCGAAACTGAGCATCTGGATGCTTGATAATCCTGACGGTACTCTATGGTTCCGACTTATAATCCTGCGTGACTTTTTCGCAGCAACCGGAGGAACCACCACATCAGTACTCAGAGTTCTGGATAGATTTAAGTGGCTATCACTTTTCAACACGATTTCATCAATTGCCACGTTTGCGCTAATTAGCATCGTGTTATTCTCCGGATGGCACGTGAATGGTTACCTAGCCATACTTGTGCTAGTTTCAGCTGGACAAGCCATCATTCTCTACATTAAATGCCATCGCGAATTGTACAGCCAATACAACACAAATTGGTGGAGGGCCGAATTACACAGTCTGCAGGATTACAATAACGAAATCAAACAAATGTTGCTGACATTAAAATTAGATAGTCTCAGAAAAATTGCCACAGATAAGGCGGATGTAGTAATACTAGGGTTGTTCGTTGATATTCATAACGTGGGTCTATACAAAATGGCGAAGCAGCTTTCTGGTTATCTAAGTCGCCTTAGCAATCCTATTTACGCGGCACTCTACCCAGAGATAGTACGCCTTTACCACGAATCAGGTTTTCAGCATTTGTCGCACTTCATCAGACAGTTGACCCTCTGGCTTGTGGCCGGCTTCGGTACGTCGGCCATTGTCATTACATTACTTGCTAAGCCATTTGTACCAGTTGTGTTTGGACCTGAATATGCTGGAGCATTGCCAATCTTATACATTATGATGCTCATGCATGTGTGGCTAGGACTAATTTGGGCACCAGGCTTGTTGCTAGCACTTGGAAAAGCACGCCAACTTACCGCAATTAATCTAGTCAGTGCACTGATTCTAGTTATATTATCGTTCCTCCTCTCTCCAATATGGGGAGCAACTGGCGCAACCATAGCACTAGTTGCAAACTACTGGGCGTGGACTACGCTGATTTTGTTCTACGTTAGCAGAATACCTGATCTAAGGTTGTGGCCAAGGAGAGCGCCATCAGGAATAAATTGAACCTACTCTACATCACCAGCCAAATTTTCCCAACTCCAAAGGCAAGTACGGTACAGGTAATGCAAATGTGTGCCGCATTCGCTGCTAATGACATTCGGGTAAAATTGGTCGCGCGCGCACCAGAAAACGGAAAGCTCTCGTCCAAAGAACTGCAAAAACATTACGACGTTACGGATAACTTTGAAATCAACCAACGAGGACTTCCGCGTGGACTGCGTGCTACAGACAATTATCAAATTCAGGCTATCCTTCGCAACCGAAGCGCTGCCAACTTATGCTACACACGTGGCCGAGATGTAACTGCCCCGCTAATTGCGCTAATGTCTGGATTATCTGCCTGCGTAGAGTTACACACTCCGCCTGCCTCTAAACGAGAGAGGTGGTCCCTGCGGCTTGTCCAATCTCACCCACGGGGTCAACTTGTCATGTTGACAGAAAACCTGCGAATGTATTACGCTAGTAAGTTGGGATTTAGCCAGAAACACTTGATTGTTGCTCCTGACGGAGTAGACTCAAAACGCTTTTATCCTACGCTTCCAGCACACGAGGCACGCAAATCTCTCGGAATGTCAGATGGACCATGGGTGATATACATAGGAGGACTCTACGAAGGTCGTGGACTGAATACGCTATTTAGAGCCGCTACACGTCTGCCACACAACACAATGGTCGTTGGTGGACGAAATGAAGCAGAAATCAGGAAGTGGAAAAAAACTGCAAATCAAATCAATGCTAAAAACGTCTATTTCGCCGGTTACCAGCCACCCTCGAAAGTACCCATGTATCTAGCAGCAGCCGATGCACTTGTCATGCCATATGATAAAACTATAATGACACCCAGTGGCGAAGACACAGCTGCCTGGGCTTCGCCACTCAAGATGTTTGAATACATGGCTGCAGCACGCCCAATTGTAGCGACTGACTTATCCATCGTAAAAGGAGTACTAAAACACAATCACAATGCGCTACTGATCACCCCTGGCGATGCAACCGCACTGCGAAATGCACTACAGAGACTGAATACAAATCCCCAATTGAGAGAACGATTAGCCAACAATGCACGCTCTGACGCCTCTCACCACACCTGGGACGCACGTGCCCAACATATTATTGCTAACTTGGGAGTAAATTGAAGCGATGAACATATTAATCACTGGAGGTTTAGGAGCAGTCGGCATCCCACTCGGGACAGAGTTACGCCAACGCTCACACACTGTATGGGTATGTGACGTACCCCACGCACCTGAACCGAACTATAAACGCTGCGATATATCTGAGTTTCGACAAATCCAACATGTAATTGAAACTATTGAGCCTGAATTCGTGTACCACCTGGCAGCAGAATTCGGGCGCCGCAACGGCGAGGAACACTACGACAAAGTGTGGCGTACAAATGCAATAGGTACCAAAAACCTACTGCGCTTACAAGAACAATGTAAGTTTCGCATGTGTTTCACCAGCAGCTCCGAAATTTACGGTGATTGGCACGATTTGATGTCGGAAGATGTGCCGGAACAGCAACCAATCCGACAGCTAAATGATTATGCTATCTCAAAGTGGGTCAACGAGATGCAAATCATGAATTCAACTGCCAGATTCGGAACTGAAACAGTTCGAGTTCGCCTGTTCAACACATACGGACCGGGTGAACATTACTCTGAATATCGTAGCGTTATCTGCCAATTCATTTACCATGCGCTACACAATTTGCCTTATACTGTCTACCTAGACCACCACCGTACCTCATCATACATCAGTGATACGGTTCACACCTTGGCCAACATCGCCGACCCACAACGATTCAAGCCTGGCGAGGTATACAACATCTCGGGAAGCGAATATCACGACATCAAGACCATCTCCGACATGATATTATCCCATCTCGGAAAAGACGACCGACAGGTGATATATGAACGCTTGGAAACACACAACACGCGTAACAAAAAGGGCGACCAAAGCAAATCACAGAGAGACCTAGGACACCGGACGCGCGTAAAACTGGCCGAGGGTATCCCACTCACAATCGATTGGCAAAAACAATCCTATGGTTTCTCCTAATTTCACATCCCGCAAAATCGTAGTGATAGGCACCGGATACGTTGGGCTGCCTGCGGCCCTCCTGCTGGCCCGTGCCGGACACTCCGTTGTCGGCGTAGACATCGACGAGAACATAGTTCAAGCAATCAACGCGGGAATTCTGCACATAAAAGAAGACCAGTTGCAGGCCATCATGGATGAACCAGAAGTGAAAAAAAATATCACAGCGCAATCCGCCCCTTGTCCAGCGGATATCTTCTTAATTGCAGTTCCCACACCACTGGATGTCCAGAAGCAGGCGTCTGACTTGAGTATGGTCATTGAGGCTACTGAGTCGCTCATTCCACATCTTCGTGAAGGAAATCTTGTAATTTTAGAATCCACAGTGCCACCGCTAACTTGTCGCACCACAATAACTCCCTTGCTGCAGCGTTCGGGGTTAAAAATAGGCGAAACGCTGCATCTGGCACATTGTCCAGAACGTATTCTCCCCGGAGACGTATTCCATGAAATTGTTCACAATGATCGCATTATCGGAGCCGAAAATAGTAAAAGTCGCTCAATGGCAGCAGATGTCTATTCAACTTTCGTACAAGGAGATCTGCTTCTCACAGACGATGTCACAGCTGAAATGGTGAAGTTAATGGAAAACACTTATCGAGATGTGAACATCGCACTAGGAAACGAGTTTGCCGCTGTGGCACATACTCTCCAAATTGATATTGGCGAGGCCATTAGATTAGCAAATCAGCATCCACGTGTGGACATTCTAAATCCCGGTATCGGCGTCGGCGGACATTGTATTCCCATCGACCCATGGTTTATCAAAGAAGTTGACCCGACTAATGCGCGTCTAATTTTCGCAGCAAGAACGATAAATGATGAAATACCCACTAAGGTAGCAGCACATATTCGAGACACAGTGCGTGGAATCGAAAACCCTCAGATAGTCGCAATTGGTGCAGCTTACAAAGAAAATACAGCGGACACACGAGAAAGCCCCTCTGTTGAAATAGTACGGCTATTGCGTTCCTACGGGTTCCGAGTAAATCATTTTGACCCATTTGTAGAAGGCATGGAATTCCCAACGACTATAGAAGACGCCTGCAAAAACGCCGATTGTCTAGCGTTGCTGGTAAAACACAAGATTGTGATGGACGAATTCAATGCCAAGCGCACCGAGATTGAGAATGTGATGAAAACTCCAACAATACTTCAGTTTTAGACACTCACGGAACGGAAATATCCTGCAAATACAGCCAATCATCACCAACTGAAGTTCCCTCAGTTATTTGAAGACGCTCACCAGATTCAAAATCATAGATTCCGATGCCTAACCGATAATCCCCGGTCGGCAATTCAGACAATAAGATAATATGATGCATACTTACAATCTCTCCATCACTCCATTGGTCAACTGGCACACCGCTATCATTACGCATAAGTTCGTCCAATCCATAAGCCAAATCTCCGCTGTTTTTGTTCAACAGATGTAAGAAAAGATGGTATGGCTCCGACAATCGCTTATCGAACTCCAGATCTAAGACTTTGTTAAGGAACGCATAAACCTTATGCATCATAGTACGTACTTTATACTCCACCCGCCAGTGAGTGACAATTGCTAATCTCTCATTTCTGAGAGAGAAATCGTACCCCAGCAGCCTAAGATTTTCCGAGTAAACGGCGTCCGACTGAATAGAAACTGTAGGCATCCGATACACTGGGTGGTACATGGTTTCGATTTCCCGAAGATGAGGATTGATGGATCCAGGCTCCTCATACGCAAACAGACCCCAGTGAAGAGGTCCCCTAACTAATGAAAGCCAGACACCCACGCCCGCTACCAATAAGATGCTGCCTCTACGAAAGGAAGAGTAACGACCAAACAAGTAAAGTAACCCGGATGCCAACCCAATTAGCAGGGCAATACTACCCAGACGTCCTGGGAACTCCCAAGCGAACAACCAGTGCTGCCATCCCAGCATCAGGTACAAATATACCGAAACAATGAAAATTGCAGCGGCACCCCATGACCTACCCGACACTCGCATTTCAGCACGCAACCATAGCCACTCAAAAAAAATACCAGAAGCCAACAGGCTAGCCGGCAAATAAAGCATATGATATCGACCACCATCTACACCCTTGTTAAGCTGCACGCCCAATTGCAGAACAATTGCCACAAGAATATATATATACATAGGACGTCGCCGCCCACCCTTAGTTACCCTTACCAAAGCCGCAATCACTCCAAAGGAAATAGGCATCGCCAAAAAAGAGAGTGTAGGCCATATATCCGCATGAGAATACACCAATAGCGGCCAGTACCATGGTCCAGTAGTAAACGATTTGACCTGTTCACCATACCCTAACGTCAGCGCCAATGTTGGCTCCCACAGATGACCGAAATAGCCAAGATCAGATACCCGCACCGGATGCGTAAGAAAAAACCATTCTGATCCCGCCCACCAGACAAATAATGGCGTTAGCACGATGAGAAAGATTCGCACATTACGAATTAGCCCGGGCAAATCAATACGTTGAGCCAGAGCAGGAGTAGTAGATGAAACAATCTTGATGACAATTACCACTATCATCACTACAGCAAGTGCAATCCCTTTTACCAGAAAAGTCGCGAGAGCTAACGCAGACCCAAAACATAAAATCCAGCAACCTCTTGCACCTACCCGTGACCGTACAAGCACAAGTGCCATCAGTATCGTTGCGAAAAACAGCACCGTTTCCGTATACTGAGCCTTCGACGACATGTAAACATGTAAATCATGTACGCTAAGAAATAGGGTCACAAGAGCAGGTATGGGATCCGGAAGGAGCCTTGAAGACAGTCGATAGAATGCCGCTAGTCCAACAAATCCCCACAACAATGGAAGTACTCGATATATTCTTGTATCGACCCCTCTGTACAAAATGTCATCATGTCCGGGTATCAGTTGAATTACAGTAGTCTGCATCCACCACCACAATGGTCCAAGGAATTGCCCGTTACGAAGAGGCACACCGAACAACTGCGTGGTTAGACCAGTACCCAAATGGAGATCCGGACCCATACCCAGCATATCACGCACTCCACTTTGAGTAATTCGAGGCTCATCTGCAAGAAAAGGGTATTCCAAAGCACCATGTACCCTAATCCAAGATCCTAGAAGCAATGACAAGCCGAGCAAAGCCATTGAAAGCTGACTAATACGAAATTGTTTGCGTGACGACACTTTTATCATGTCTTATCATCTCCACGACGCGAATTGTGACCATCTGACCCATACGGGCCACAGTCCCCTTATGATAAACTAGTCACTGGATACCCGGGGTTTATATAACACCCTCATATTGACATTAATGTTTCAATTCCTACTAGCCACCATTGCAATTATCATCAGCTTCATCTGTCTGTTGCCACTAACGAGTCAGACTTTCAAAGACAATGAAATCCCACGCGCTGGTGTATTCGCAACTACCTTGGTCTGGAGCACGGGAATAACGTCGCTTTACATGCTAGTAATCGGTATGATACCTGGCACATGGCTACGCCCAATAATGGTGTTACCGGTACCCTGGTTACTCTTAGGTTTCTGCATCTGGACAACAAAGAAGATACCTGACCGGATAGCTCGCAGCAAAAATCAACTCGTATTCTGGCTAACGATAATTTGCATAGGCGGTTTCGCAGTCATCAGCGTCAACAGCGTGTCCTATCCTTTTTACCGTTACGATGTCCTCGCTCGATTCGCTCCAAACGCACAGATACTCTTTGAGAGTCACTCCGTGCCCAACACACTTACCGGATACCCTCTTGGTGTTCAGATGCTCTATACGTTTGCATTCATGGCTTATGGTGCTATCAATGACCATCTCGCCGGAATGTTTGTAGCAGCTTTTTCCGGAGCCATGCTCCTTACCACATTCGCAATAGGAAAAATTGCCTTTTCTCAACGCACCGCTTGGGCCGCAGTTCTAATGCTACTTAGCTCTCGTCTGTTCGTAGATTGGTCAACATCCGGCTATGTAGATATACCTGTCGGGGTTTACCATGGCCTCACTTTTATGTGCGCGTTCCTGTGGCTTCAAAACGGGCAACGCCGCTGGGCACTATTCGCCGGAGTAATGACGGGTTTGGCTATTTGGACTAAACAGTCTGCTCTAGTATTGATTCCTGCCCTTGCTTTAGTACCATTGATACGCATACAATCGCATTCCAACAAACATTGGGAGATCAAAAACGGATTGTTTTCCGTTGGGACAGCCTTGCTTATCTCTGGTCCGTGGTACTTACGCAGTCTCCTACTCGAAGGAACTTCGGGTGTACTACCCGCACCTGGCGCATATGACGCCCAGTTCATCGATCGGTCATTTATATCGCTAATGACCTTTCTCAACCCATCAGCAGGTTGGGGCCCTTGGATGGGTCCCGCAACAACACTTGGGATAGTTCTGTGGGCAACACATTTCTTTAAACCAGATCTCGATACTACATCGGCCACTCACATCAACAGACGTCGCCGGGCCTGGCTACTGGCAGCCTTTATAGTGCCTTACCACATAATCTGGTGGCAAGGCTTTTCATACCAATCACGGTATTTGTTGGCATCCGCGCCCCTGTACGCAGTGTTAGCAGGGCACGGTACGGACTGGCTCCTGAAGCAAATGCCAGCACATTTACGGGCGCACAAATGGGTAATTCTAATTCTTGCATGCGGGATGGTCTTTACAGGTACAGCCAATCGTATGGGAGCAGTTTATCACTTAATTGTTCACCCACTCCATTCAGATGACATCAAGCTGTCACGACTAAGTCCAGATTTATGGTCTCTGACAAAATATATACGCGCTACAATTGAACCCGGATCTACCATCTATGCTATGGACGGAGCGCTAGCTTATTGGTTGCGCGAATATGATTTTAGGCAAGGATATCCATTTATGCTAAAAGATTTAGGGGATGCTGATTATTTCATTACGGCGGCCTCGGGCGAGTCAGTTTACCGCTTTTACAATGCCAAAGACAATGAGGTCTCGCAAGCACTCGGAGATGCGAAGATACTCCCTGAAATTTATCGGCATAACGCAACAGTGTCGGTGTACCATGTAGGTCCATTAGAGCCATGAATGAGATACTCTCCTGGATATTAGCGTTACTTCCAGTTCCACTAACAGCTAGCTATTTAGCTCCAATAATCGCCGGGTCACGACTGCGTCCTCCGGACACACTCTTTTGGCCTCTGAGTGTAGGTCTGGGAATCGGAATTTTCACCATATTGGTGACAATAATAGCATTCACTGGCCTTACTCCAGGGCATATTTGGCTCATTCTAGCGACGCTATGGAGCATCAGTGCACTTTGGGGAAATTGGCCCCGCTTGCGAGTTGTATCAGAAACATGTTGGAGTCAAATGATGCAAGGGAAAATTAGTAAGTGGGTATGGGTGGCTAAAGGCTTAATCTTTCTGGTAGTCTTGGGGCATGCAAGTTATTACCCTTTCACCGGTGATGATGAAATTAGCCGCTACGCATACTTAGCGCGGCTGCTTCTCGAAAAGGGAAAAATGGCGGCAGAGGTACGTGGGTATCCCGCCCTGCTTCCAGCAGCATATGCGAGTACTTTTATTGCGTCAAGTGGTATCCACGAGCAAGCTGCAAAAATGTACCCGGTTCTGATGTCGGCCATGACAATTTGGGCTACTTACGCCCTTGCTTTGCAATGGTTTGGGAGAATAGCAGCAGCTGTTGCTGGACTAACCTTAGCCGCCACTCCACTTTTCATAAATTGGGCCCCTATTGGTTACTTAGATATCACCACCGGATTGTATTTCGTCCTATGTGCATTCGCACTCGAACTCTGGCGCCGTCGACTAGACACTGGGTGGGCCCTAGTCACCGGGATACTCGCCGGACTTGCCCTGTGGACAAAACAAGCTGGATTCGCAATGTTGCCCATCATTGGAATTGTGGTTATCACCCAGGCCATGCGCAGCTGGAAACAACACGAACCAACGATAGCACGACTCACACTAAAGCACGGGTTATTAATCCTGGCGGTCGCGTTGGCTTCTTGTGGATGGTGGTATCTGCGCAACGCTCTCTACGACGGTTGGGGAGGAGCCATACCTGATGCTGGATTGTATCATTTGTTGATCGCGCCACGCAATCCACTTCAACTAATTCCCTTCTTAGGAAACTTCCTCGATTTTGGCTGGCTAACCGCACCGCTCTACATAGCGGGACTTGCCTACGCACTCAACAACACACGGAACTCTACGGTACACCGTTTACTGCTTTATTGTGTTCCATACACGATTTTGTGGTGGTGGCGCTTTTCATTTGACGCACGTCTCCTTCTGGCAGTACTACCATTCTACGCGATACTAGTTGGAGCAACGGGAGCCTCTGCATGGCGTCATATCGTAGCTATTACACCCTATCGAGCGCACCAATTTATCGGCATTATCGTCATTATATTAATTACTGCGGCTGGCATCTATCAAGCTAAGTTAGGAGGATTACTTCAATGGGCCACTAATCCCAGCGCTAGCTATGCCCAACGCCTTACACGCGCCAAAGGAGACCTTTATCCTACAGTCCAATTCCTGCAAATGCAAATAGACCCCTCAACAATCATATACTCAACCGATGTGCGAATTCGCTATTATCTGATTGACCGTCCCATCATTGTAGGTTACCCCAACATGAGCAATCTAAAACCAGGCGACATCCTTGTGATCGGCTCATGGAGTAAATCGGTTTATAATGAGCTCGGTTTACAGAACAACCCGTTGCCACACCTTGATGACGACCAATTATTCAAGAAACTCTATACCGGACCGTCCGACAAACTAGCGGTATTCCAGACACTTCCATCATGAACAAAATCCCTGAAGTTTCAGTAGTACTACCTTGCCTTAATGAAGCAAAAACAGTTGCACACTGCGTAGAACAAGCTATAAAGACACTTGCCGAAAGTGGATTACACGGTGAGGTGATAGTCAGCGACAATGGCTCCAGAGATGGTTCTGCCGAGCTCGCTAGCAATGCCGGAGCGCGCGTAGTACATGAATCCAGACGTGGATATGGTAGCGCCTATCTATGTGGCATTGCTGCTGCACAAGCACCCATCATCATCATGGCGGATGCAGATAACACCTATGACCTCCATGAAATACCGAGGCTGGTAGCCAAACTACGCGAAGGATACGACATTGTGCTCGGTTCGCGCCTTGGCGGCGTCATACTCCCAGGAGCCATGCCATGGCTGCATCGATACGTGGGCAATCCTATCCTAACTGGCCTATTGAACCGCCTCTTTAGGATGAAGCTGCAGGATGCTCATACAGGATTACGAGCCTTCACCCGCATCGGTTACGATCGTTTAGAACTAAGCACAACAGGAATGGAATTCGCTTCGGAGATGATAATAAGTGCTGGCCAACAGCGCTTGAAGGTAACCGAAGTGCCAATCACCTATTATCCACGTGCAGGTACATCAAAACTTAACACCTGGCGCGATGGCTGGCGACATCTGCGCTACCTGATGCTCCGCAGCCCAACACACTTGTTCCTCACTCCAGGCTTTGCTTTAGTTTTGCTCGGTTGGCTGCCACTCATAGCACTAGCTGCTGGACCAATCGTGATATGGGGTTTGTTCTTCGATTTTCACTACATGATTGCGGGTAGCGCGGTCGCTCTACTAGGACTGCAATTGCTGAGTCTCGGTGTACATGGCAAAACATACTTGATTGCCAATAATCTGGAGAAACCAGATCGAATAATGGAATGGATGCAAAAGAACTTCACTCTTGAACGCGGTCTGTTTTCCGGCGTAGTGCTGCTAATGATTGGTATTGGGTTTGGCGTACGAATATTTATTACCTGGACGCAACACGGTTTTGAAGATATATTCGAACTGCGCTCCGGACTAGTAGCTCTCACACTTGCGGTGAGTGGTACGCAAGTCATATTCGCCGCTCTCTTTTTGAGCATGCTGCAAGTCAAAACGCGCGACGACTAATGCGAATACTGGTCGTACAAGAAACTGACTGGATGCAACGTGGTCCACACCAGCAGCATCATCTTTTCGAGCGACTTTCAGAACGTGGACATGAAATCACAGTAGTCGATTTTGAAATCCTGTACACACCATGGCCCAAGACCCCCTTATTGGCCCCACGTATGGAGTGGAACAATGTATCACGCACAAATCCAAAGGCACGTATACAGGTTATCCGGCCACAGACAATAAGGATACCGGGCATAGCACGTATAACCTCTTTAATCACCTTTTATAGTGAAATCGCGCGAATAACACGTTCTCTACGACCAGACTTAATTGTAGATTATGCAATTTCTACGGGAGCGAGCGCATTATTACTAGCACGATCAAAACGCATCCCCTTCGTCATGCACATGATTGACTCGCTGCATACTCTCGCGCCCCACAAATTGATCTGGCCTCTCGCGCGCTCATTTGAATCCCAGTTACTGCGCAGCGCAGATACGACAATCTACATTAGCGAGCAGCTTAAAGAGTATGGAATCACCCTAGGGGCTCGGTCAGACACAGCATACAAGATAAGTAGCGGAGTAGACCTCAACAGATTCCACCCACACCACGATAGGATCGAGATACGCCGCACATTGAACATTGCAGATGACGACGTGCTCCTAGTATTTGTTGGTTGGATTTATAACTTCGCAGGTGTTGACACGGTCATGCATACGCTGCCGGATTTACCTACCAACCTCAAATTGCTTATTGTGGGTGATGGTGAGGCAAAAGAACGCTTACAGGACCTACAGGATTCGCTAGGTCTACATGACCGGGTTACCTTCGCAGGACAGCAAGCATACGATAAAATTCCGAATTTCATGACAGCCGCAGATGTATGCGTGATGTATTCAGACCTAAATCCGATCACACGCAACATCATACCAATCAAGACTTTCGAGTATATGGCCTCTGGTCGACCTGTTTTGGCTAGCGAGCTCCCCGGAGTAATGAGGGAAGTGCCACCCGGAAATGGCATTATTTTCACAAAAAAGGATGAATTAAGGAATGCTTTACAGCAACTTCTGAATTCATCTACCCGAGAAGAAGAGGGCGCTAAAGCGCGTGCCTTCGTGCAAGAACACTGCGACTGGTCAAAATTGACCGACAGGTTCGAGGAAGTCCTTAACACCATCGTAGCCCTAGAAAAATAGGGGCTCTCTTAATCGACCACTTGACATCTGCATCACCTAAACATACAATTTAATCTGCGATTCACCCAACAAAATTATACCGATTGTGAGGGAGAGACTACTGTGCAATGATGCACGGTAGCACCGAAGGTGCAAGTCCATTCTTGGATGAAACTCTCAGGTAAAAGGACCGCGCAATCGTTGTATCCTCTGGAAAGTCCTATGACACCGACGGGGCAAGCTCGGCATCGCCGTGTGAATCTCTCAGGTTTATGACAGAGGGGACGCTCGTGAAAATCCGTGCGTCCCCTTTTTTTGTTGCCGGCACCAGACATGCAAAATCGTAAAATGACAAGGAGATAGCTACATGAATTGGAGTGCCCCCGATGACAGAAGATACACTGAAACTGACGAGTGGATCATGATTGCGGGAGACACAGCAAAAGTGGGTATCACAGATTACGCCCAGGATCAGCTCTCAGACATCGTATATGTGGAACTACCAGCAACTGGTGCATCTTTTGATACAGGAGACATCATTGCCATAGTCGAGTCTGTCAAAGCAGCGGCTGATGTACACATGCCATTAAGCGGCGTAGTAACCGAAGCAAACCGCGACCTTGAGGACCAACCGGACAAAGTCAACAGTGACCCCCATGGAGATGCATGGTTCATCAAGGTCAAACTCCATCATCCCTCCAAAATTGACGCCTTGATGGACTCCGAAGCATATGCACATCATTGCGCTGCCCGCAACAATTGAATAGAGCTACATGGCTTTTAACCATACTGACACAGAAACATTATTCTGACCAAACATGAATTATCTACCACACACTACCGAAGACCGGAATGACATGCTTGCGGCATGCGGAGTAGAGGATATATCCGATTTCTTCGCAATAATTCCAGAGAAAAAACGCTTTCCAACACTCGACCTCCCGGAACCGTTATCGGAAATGGAAGTATTGCGCGAGTTGAAAGAATTAGCTGAGTCCAACGCCGACGCTGAACACCATCCCTGTTTTCTTGGCGCCGGGGCATATCACCACTACGTACCCGCACTGGTTAATCACATGTTGCTGCGCGGCGAATTTCTTACGGCATACACTCCGTATCAGCCAGAGGTATCTCAAGGTACGCTGCAAACTATGTTTGAATATCAGAGCATGATTTGTGCCCTCACTGGCATGGAGGTAGCAAACGCCAGTCACTACGACGGAGCAACATCCGCAGCAGAGGCAGTCATCATGGCGCTCAAACATTTCAGAGGACACCGCACGAAAATTGTCCTATCTCCAACCCTACACCCTCAGTACAGCCAAGTCATATATACCTATACCCAAGGAATGGGAATAAAAACATTGGCAGTAAACGAACCTCCGGATGAACTAGATAACCTAAATACACATATTGATGAGCAGACCGCATTGGTCATCATGCAGTACCCCAATTTCCTAGGAGAATTAGAGGACATCGAAAATGTTGCAAAAGCCTCACATGACAATGGTGCACTGCTCTGCGTGGTAACCAATCCAATCGCTATGGGAATGTTAAAGCCACCGGGAGAATACGGCGCCGACATCGTAGTCGGTGAAGGGCAGCCGCTAGGCATTCCCATGTCTTATGGCGGACCGTACCTCGGTTTTTTTGCCACGCGCCAAAAACTCGTACGTCAAATGTCAGGCCGGTTGGTAGGAGAAACATTGGATGTAAACGGAAAACCGAGCTACGCACTTACGCTCACACCGCGAGAGCAACATATCCGTCGTGACAAAGCCACCTCCAATATCTGCACAAATCAGGGCCTGATGGCTACTGCAGCTGCTATCTACCTTTCGGTACTAGGGAAACAGGGTTTGCGTGAAGTCGCAGAGTTGTGTTTCCACAAAGCCCATTATGCCTCTGACTGCATAGACACACTTCCCGGGTATTCAGTAAGACGCGAAAGACCGTTTTTCCTAGAATTTGTTTTGCGCTGCCCCGCTCCAGTGTCAGAGATAAATGCCATTCTCTTTGACGATTATGGAATCATTGGTGGCTATGACCTCGGTCAAGACCACGACGATCTCAAAAACCACATGTTGTTGGCCGTCACAGAAATGAACACACGCGACGATATTGATGCTCTCGTAGAAGCACTCGGAGCCATAAAATGATATCTCCCAATAAACGTGAGGAACCGTTAGTATACGAATTAAGTAGACCTGGGCGCAGAGGTATCCAGTTTCCCGACCCAGATGTTCCCCGAACGAAACTGCCGTCAAGTTTGCTTCGCGAGGACCTAAACCTACCGGAAATCACACAGCTAGATGCGGTGCGTCATTTCCAACGTCTTTCTCAATTAAATCATTCCATAGATTCTGGGTTCTATCCACTCGGATCGTGCACTATGAAGTACAACCCACGAGTTAATGAGGATGCTGCTCGCATTCCCGGGTTTCTATACACCCACCCGTTGCAGGACACCAACACTGTACAAGGCAGCTTGGCATTGATGCATGAGCTGCAGGAATGGCTAAAAGAAATCGGTGGTTTTGCCGGAGTGAGCCTCCAACCCGCAGCGGGTGCGCACGGAGAACTCAGCGGAATCCTTATGATACGAGCCTACCACCTTGCACGTGGCGACAAAGGTAGACGCAAGATTCTTATCCCCGATTCCGCACACGGCACCAACCCAGCGAGCACCACCATGAGTGGCTTAGAACTGATTGAGTTGCCCTCTGATAAACGCGGAAACGTGGACGTAAAAGTGCTTCGCTCCGCATGCAGTGAAAATGTTGCCGGACTGATGATTACCAACCCCAACACATTAGGCCTATTCGAAGAACACATAGAGGAAGTGGTGGACATAGTCCATGACTGTGGCGGATTGATTTACGGGGACGGAGCAAACATGAATGCACTTACTGGAATTGTTCGCCCGGGTGACCTAGGGTTTGATGTAATGCACTATAACCTACATAAGACTTTTTCCACACCACACGGTGGTGGTGGTCCTGGGTCTGGTCCAGTGGGAGTTTCAGAACGCCTAATGGATTTCCTTCCAGATCCATTAGTGACAATAATCGAAGATAGCGACGAAGACGAACCGCCCCTTTACGGATTCAAGACACCACCTAAAACTATAGGTCGAATGAAAGCCTTTAACGGTCAGTTCGGAACATTGGTAAGAGCATATGCTTACATCCGTGCACACGGCGGAGACGGACTGCGAGGAAACGCGGAACACGCCGTACTCAATGCAAACTACCTACTCTCCAAAGTACGAGATGCTTATCACCTACCATTTGAACGTACATGTCTCCACGAATTCGTAATCGAAGGTCGCTGGCGGGATGTTCCTAACGTACACGCACTTGATATCAGCAAACGACTAATGGATTACGGATTTCATCCCCCAACAAACTACTTCCCACTTATCGTGAAGGAGGCGTTGATGATAGAACCCACTGAAACTGAAAGTCGGGAAACGCTTGACGCATTTGCGGACGCATTACTTGAAATTGCTGCCGCAGCACACAACAACCCCGATGAGTTACGCACGGCGCCACAAACAACACCGGTGGGGCGTATAGATGAGGTGCGAGCTGCTCGCAACCTCGTGCTATGCTGCCACACGCAATACCCGTCGAATCCAGATCCCTCCGCCGACCCCGAGTCCTGAAACCTCTAGAGTGAGTCGAACGAAAAATATATTGCCAGTTAGTGTTTTGGGGGAAGCTTTATAATCGCTACTTACAGCATGCGTGTGAATATTGGCAAAACCATACAGACCATCTCCAATATTTTCAATATCCAATACCTATTACGCAACCACTAATGCTCCTTTACTACCTCAATATCACCGTCTAACCTCAATATGGTCCAAATCTCGAGCAACTACTGTGTTAGCAAACACCGATTGTGCCTCAGCAGTCACATCACGTTCGCGGTAGCGCCGCGACAGATGTGTAAGATATAGACTGCGTACATTTGCGGCTTGAGCCAGTTCTGCCGCCTGCAGCGCAGTAAGATGGCCAAAACGTCGAGCAAGATCCAGCTCAGAATGCAGATATGTCGCTTCTACCACTAGAGCATCAGCATCACGACAATGTTCGAGAATATCATCAGTTTCCCCAGCATCACCCACATGCACAAGTTTAGTTCCAGCCTCAACCGGACCCAACACATCATCCGGGTGCACAATCTTACCTTCAGGCAAGGTGATTGTACGACCCTGAACCAAATCACGCCTTTCCGGTCCGTTTGGGACTCCCAACTCAACCGCTTTTTCCTCCAGAAACGGCCTACGAGGTTTTTCCTGAAAGACAAATCCAAAACACTGTCCGCCACGGTGTGTCACCGGAAATGCCATTAGCTCGAACGAGTTTCCATCAGCAATGATCGCACCAGGAACAATCTCCTTAAACTCAATGCGTAACTGCTCGCGTTCTCCACGAAACACCACCCCGAATACCAGATCACGTATGCGCCGCAGCGCTCTCTGGCCAGCCCAGATTTCCACATGTTCAATAGCTTCCCATCGCGTGAGAGTGGATAACAAACCACCTAGACCTAATATGTGATCCAGATGCCCATGAGTGATTAGAATCTTCTGCAGACGTTTAAATCCCAAACCGCTTCTGAGAATCTGACGTTGCGTGCCCTCGCCACAATCAATCAGAAAACGATGGTCTCGATGCATAACAACGTGCGCAGAAAGACCGCGATGCACTGACGGCGCAGACGCCGACGTTCCTAGGAATACAAATTCAAACACAGTTATTTATCTGGATATAGCTCACAAAAGGTATCCTCTACCTATTACTGTTTGGTCTACCGCTCACACTGATTATAATCCATATGATCGCAGGCTTCGGCACAGGGCATATGGTATCATTCCAATTGCTTGTCCTAGCAGTGCGCCTAGTAATTGCTAAACACACTCGCACTCAACTTAGTAGAAAGGTGAACTCTCTTGGAAAACATAGCCGTCATTGGCGCCGGATACGTGGGGCTAGTCACTAGTGCATGTTTCGCAGATTTGGGCAACCGAGTATGCTGCCTAGATATCGACACGGAACGCATAATGAATCTAAAAAAAGGCGTGCTACCCATCTATGAGCCAGGCCTTGCAGAGATGGTGAATCGCCATCTTCAAGCCAAACGGTTACGCTTCACAACAGAGTATGAGGATGCCCTTAAAGATAGTGAATTCGCATTCATAGCAGTGGGTACTCCAGAAGGAGTAGACGGAGAAGCTGATCTACAATACGTGCGACAGGCAGCTACCTCAATAGCCAAAACAATGAAAGTTCCACTGGTAATTGTCAACAAATCCACCGTACCTGTAGGAACCGGAGATTGGGTAGCAGACATCGTACGTAATAATCAGGTTGATTCCATCGACTTTTCTGTCGTATCTTGCCCAGAATTCTTACGGGAGGGCAATGCACTACAAGATTTCATGAACCCGCACCGCACCGTCCTAGGATCTCTTGATCCTGAAGCCGCTGACCGAGTCGCTCAGCTTCACCTACCACTGCGCGCACCAATTATGGTAACGGATTTGCGCACTGCCGAGATGATCAAATACGCGTCGAACGCGTTTCTAGCCACTAGAATATCCTTTATCAACGAAATTGCTAACATCTGCGAAGATCTTGGCGCAGATGTTAAGGAGGTAGCCATAGGCATGGGCTACGATCCACGAATCGGACCCGCATTCCTAGACGCCGGAATTGGATACGGGGGCAGCTGCTTCCCAAAAGATGTAAAAGCTCTCGCGCACATGGCATCGGTACAGGGAAAACATCCACAGTTGTTACAAAGTGTGATGGATATCAACACAGATGCTAGGTTAAAAGTATTGGACAGATTACAGGAAACCCTAGGGAGTGATTTGACTGGAAAAACTATAGGGCTACTAGGACTGGCTTTCAAGCCCAACACTGACGACATGCGTGATGCACCCTCTATGCACATAGCCTCTACTCTTATGCAAGCCGGTGCAAAGGTGCACGCTTACGACCCTGCGGCAATGACCGGAGCCCAAAGGCTGATGCCTGAAATCCACTATTTTGAAGACTCCTACACACTAGCGTCTGGCTGCGATGCCCTGGTAGTAGTGACCGAATGGAACGAATTTAAACAGCTGGACCTGAGCCGACTTCTAGATGCAATGAGTGGAACCGTGCTCATCGACGGACGCAACATCTATTCCGCAGTTGAGATGCGAGAATATGGATTTATTTATCGCGGAATCGGTCGTGGATACGACGCTGGTGACGAGACGGACAAATAATGTCACAAAACCATGTAACCAAGACGCGACTGCGAAATGGACTAACAGTGATCTTAAAGACTGTCCATACAGTACCAATTGTAAGCTTCTGGGTATGGTATCGCGTGGGCTCACGCCACGAACACACAGGGCGCACAGGCAGTTCTCACTGGGTAGAACACATGCAGTTTAAGGGCACGGAGGCTTTCCCTGCTGACAGCGTAGAGCGGGCAGTTTCACGGGTGGGGGGTGTGTGGAATGCCATGACTTGGGTAGATTGGACCGCATACTTCGAGACCATGCCAGCAGATCAAATAGATTTGGCACTGCAATTGGAAGCTGACCGAATGACCAACAGCCGTTTCACGGAAAAAGATGTGGAATCTGAACGCACTGTCATCATTTCCGAAAGACAGGGAAGCGAAAACCAACCCACTTTCCTGCTATCTGAGGAGGTACAAGCAGCAGCGTTTCGAGTACATCCTTACCACCACGAAGTTCTTGGAGATCAGGTCGACATTGAAACGATGACCCGCGATGACCTGTACGAGCACTACCGCGCGCAGTACTCTCCCGGCAACGCCATTGTAGTAGCCGTTGGTGACTTCAAAACAACACCGATGCTAAAACGCATTCGCACCCTTTTTGGTACCATACCTAAGAGCAAGATTAAACCATCACTAATAAGACCAGAACCTAAACAGCGCGGTGAACGCCGAATTGAAATCAACGGGGAAGGTCAAACGGCGTATCTACAAGCTGCCTACCATGCGCCCGCAGCCACTGACCCAGATTTCTTCCCCATGATTGTGCTCGACAGCATTCTCGCAGGTGCCAGCGCTTTTAATCTTTTTGGCGGCGGCATCAGCAACAAAACAAGTCGCCTTTACCGCGCCCTCGTCCTAACTGAACTAGCAGCTGGATTCAGTGGCAGTCTTGCCGCCACGGTTGACCCATATCTTTACAGCATCACCTGCGCAGCGCGTCCAGAAAGCACACTAGAAAACCTAGAGGCCGCATTGGACCAAGAAATGGACCGAGCCATGACAACAACACCAACACCACAGGAAATGGAAAAAGCGAAAAAACAGGCACGTGCAATGTTCGCTTATAGCGCTGAGAGCGTCTCAAACTTGGGGTTTTGGTATGGATTTGCCGAAATCCTAGATCAATATACCTGGTTCACAAATTACTTGAACCGACTGAACGCAGTTACCGCCACGGATGTACAACGAGTAGCACAAAATGTACTCGCGAACTCCAACAGGACAGTGGGCCACTACAACCCCAGGGCCCACTAAGGACTTAAGCGCACTTCGATGCCCCAGCTGCTGGGACCACACGACGTCACCCGACGCATCTTGCCAAACGGTATCACCGTTATAGTACGCGAGAATATGAACAGTCCCTCAGTGATTGTAGATGCCAGCATGCAAATTGGATCTATATACGAGAATCGTTCACAAGCAGGTTTAGCAAACTTTACCGCATCCATGCTAATGCAAGGCACCGACAACTCCACCTTCAAACAGATACACGAACGTATCGAATCTGTTGGAGCCAGACTCGATAGCGCCTGCGGCGTGCACACTGGGGGTTTCAGCGGGAAGGCACTTGCCGAAGACCTTGATTTGCTACTCGCAACGGCGGCTGATACTGTACGCAATCCCACTTTCCCCGCAGACCACGTCGAACGCATCCGCGGAGAAATCCTTACAGGCCTTGCCATGCGCGCTCACAACACACGCGCGATGGCTTCGCTGACTTTCTATGAAACATTGTTTGGAAGGGAACATCCTTATGGTTACAGCAATGATGGTTACCCAGACACCATTGTAAATCTCAGGCGCAAAGACATGCAACAATTCCATGGTAAACACTACGGACCACAAGAAATGGTTATTGTAATCGTCGGTAGTGTTTCCACGCGGACTGCCATCAGACTGGTTGACAAACACTTCGGCGACTGGAGTAACAAGAAACAACCCGCTCGCCCGCCCATACCCACCGCAATACCAATGAGCGCTAGTCAAAGCCGGGCAGTACACATACCGGGTAAGACCCAAACCGACATAGTACTAGGTTTTTTCGGCCCACGGCGTAGCGACCCTGATTTCCAAGCAGTTAGTGTAGCCAACAACATCCTTGGTGTCTTCGGTATGTACGGACGGCTTGGAAAAAGAGTACGCAAGAAACAGGGTCTAGCATATTATTCGTTTAGTCGCGCTAATGGCAGTTTCGGTCCTGGAACTTGGAGGTTAATTGCCGGAGTAAATCCAGAAAAGGTAGATACTGCAGTTGCCGCTATGCTCGCCGAAATCAAACGCCTAGCAACCCGACTGGTTACGCCCACGGAACTGGCAGATAGCAAATCATTTATCCTAGGGCTTCTTCCATTGCAACTCGAGACCAACGAGGGAGTAGCAGGGACATTGACAACGATAGAATTACACGAGCTCGGACTCGATTACCTCCAGCGCCTTCCGGACCAGATCAACGCCCTCACTCGAGCAGATATTCGCAGTGCAGCCGCCCGCTTACTGGATAGCAACAAATATGTCTTAGCCACGGCCGGACCAAAGTAATATGTTGCGCACCGGCATTGACATCATCGAAATACATCGCGTAGATCAAGTAATCATAAATCGCGGCGAACGTTTTCTCAAGCGAGTCTATACCAAGAAAGAACTGTCTGATGCCAATGGGCGGACACCGTCGCTAGCCGCACGTCTGGCAGCCAAGGAGGCAGTATCCAAGGCACTCGGTTGTGGCATAGGAACAGTCAGCTGGCATGACATCGAAATTAGCCGCGACAAGAATCGGATGCCAGTACTTCGATTGCATGGCGAAGCATTAGCATTGGCCACAAAACTAGGGCTAACCGAGTGGACACTGAGTCTAAGCCACACCCATGATCACGCCGCAGCCGTGGTAGTAGCAATTTGAACCAGTAACCCAGTACTATTAAAGCGTTGACTGACAAATAACCCGCATGGTAGAATCAACTAGCCCAAGAGAGGTTATCCACCGTAATCAATCGTGGAGGGATGGCCGAGTGGATTAAGGCGGTTGTCTTGAAAACAACTGTGGGGGAAACCTCACCGGGGGTTCGAATCCCTCTCCCTCCGCCATAATTGTCACCCGGGGAGGTGCCGGAGTGGACGAACGGGGCCGCCTGCTAAGTGGTTGTCGGGGTAAAACTCGACCGAGGGTTCGAATCCCTCCCTCCCCGCCAAATCCCCTATAATGTCTGCCATAACTGGCAAACTTGCCCTCGTAGCTCAGCGGATAGAGCACCTGGTTGCGGACTAGGGGGTCGCAGGTTCAAGTCCTGCCGAGGGCGCCATAAACCCTCTGTGCAAGCAAGTCACAGAGGGTTTGTTCTTTTTAAAAAGACATGGATAGCCACTACCCACACCTACTACAATTTTCAGCCAACTGATCCCATGAATAAGATTTTTAGTCAGGCTTTAATACTAGTACATCACCATCAACATTCTCGCGCCCGAAAGTCATCTGCAAATACTCCACTCTTTGGTGCCCGTCAATTAGATCATCGTAATGCTCGCTGAATAAATTACCCGACTGTCCGGTAGTATGCATAAACAAACTATTATTCCAATCGTTCAAATCTACAATCTGTCTATAGCTAGGCACAGCTGTCTGTTTGTACGGTTCTGAGAAACTATAAGGCCCAACGTTAACCGTGTACGGACCACCACCATTACCAATCTTGCGCTGAAAAATCGTGCGTAACCCCACCACCTCACTAAAGGGATTATGTGCGTAGATGGTCTGATGCACCTTGCCCCATTGCCAGTTGCCCATGCTCTTACCTAGCATTTCCTCTAACGTATCCAAAGCCTCACCAAGGGCCTGACTAGTAGCATCAACACAGGTCTCCATAGGCATCGTCAGTACATTGTCACACCACCTATTAGCACTTTCACTAAGTACAACCGACAAAAAGGAAGCATGTCGACGTTCAACAAAATGCTCGTAAACCGAGCCTCGCAAATCATCCTCGAAAACGACTAGCCCCAACTGTTGGAACCAAGCAGTGTATATAGTCGGTGCTACACTCTCAGCATCCATCTCACCGTCCCATTTACGCAGAAACTCAAGTGCCATCATCTCACGATCATCCTTCGGATCGACCGCCAATAAATATGGCATCAACTCCTGCACTTGACGACTCACTTGATCACCCTGAATTTGAACCATATCCGCGCGTGATAGCTTGAGACCCCTAGCAGTCCTTTGCTCTATTAACTCCAGAACTCGTTCTGCACGATATGGTGGCGCCCAGCTGCTAGAAATAAAATATGGGTAATCATCTTGCACAACTTTGTTGTTCGCAGTAACAATGAAACCCTCGTCTGGATTGAACGCATGTGGCAATTCCTCAAAAGGAATCCAACCTTTCCACTCATAATCGCTGCTCCATCCCGGCACCGGCGCCGTTCCATTGCCCTTCGATCGAACAGGGATGCGACCGGGTCCGTAATATCCAATGTTGCCCTCCCGATCCCCGTAGACTATGTTCTGGCTAGGAGCAACATATGACGATAGTGCATCCGTGAACTCATCCCAATTAGAAGCATAGAGCATATTGAAGAAGGCCACAGCTGTAGTATCCCCTTCATCTAGGGCTGTCCAACGAAGTGCTAGAGGAGAGGTAACCTTTCCAGCGACATCGCTTATAAGTGGCCCATGACGAGTACTACGCGCAGCATATTGAAGTATTTCTTCTTCACCCTTAACCAAAATTTCCTCCCCAACGATGGTCATATCTACCCACTCACCATCCACTTCATACTGGTTCGGATTTTGTGGATTGATACGCTCAATAAACAAATCTTGCACATCTGGACCCATATTGGTCAGTCCCCAAGCGATATTATCGTTGTGACCAATGGGAACAATTGGTAGTCCTGGAAAAGTAGTGCCGGTCACATGTAACTCTTCCCCCTGCAACTCAACCAAATACCAAATAGAAGGAATACTAGCTCCCAGATGCGGATCATTAGCTAACAGGGGTTGTCCACTTTCTGTATGACGGCCAGCAATAACCCAACTATTACTGCCCATGTCGAGTCCACCCAACTGCAGATTGTCCTTAAGGAAAGAATCCAAGGTCAGCAATGAATAAGCATTGTCGGAAGCCAAAATGGTGGTTGCCCCAGACGGGTACCCGGGCATGAGTTCCTCAGTGCGCTCCTGTCCTACAGCTGGTAGCAGCAACGCACGCAATAACTCATCATCCCAGTTACCGCCCAAGTCCCACATCATCATCTTTGACCACACCATGGAATCATATACAGTCCATGGCTCTGGCGTGACACCCAATATCAAAAATTCAACCGGCAGCGTGTGCCCCTCTTCAATCCACCCATTAACTCCGGCAACATACGCTTCTATAGCCAGTTTCGTCTCCGTATCTAGTGCCCGCCAAGCACTTACCCCAGCACGATAAGTACCTAATGTGCGGAGGAATTTGTCCACATCCAGAGTGACATCACCCATTATCTCGCTCAAACGTCCCGCACCAATGCGCCGCTGTAATTCCATCTGCCAAAGTCGATCCTGAGCATGTACATATCCGAGAGCGAAGAACGCATCATTGTCTGTAGATGCAAAAATATGCGGCACACCATTCTTGTCACGCACAATCTCTACCTGACCATCCAAGCCTGCAACCGAGACAGTGCCGATAGTCTTAGGCAAGCTGGCAAGCAAGTAAAACCACCCTACCGTAACCATTAGTACCAGAAGCACTAATACAATGATCACAATTTTCATTCTGAATCTTGGTAATTCAGGCATCGGAGTGCTCCAAAGAAACGCTAGTCCTTATTGAGAGTATACGAGCCACAATTTTCACCGTCAAGTTACCGCACGTATACAATTACTTGACAACCAGCATCAATTTGAGATAATCCTCACAAGCGGATAGCTTGGAATCACATAGGCAGATGCACAGATACAGATGGTCGCAAACTTAAAGCCTAGTACTGAAGAATCTGGTGTACATTCACTCTCGAACCGCATGGGGATAATATGTTTAGGCTACAGCCTGAATTGCCCCTGAATTTCCATTAATGTCACGCCAATATCCACAGGTTACCGTGGATATTGGGCCATATTGGCCCAATAAAGCAAGTCTCAGCATGACAGATCAATTTAATGGGTACCAAGGAATCAGTGTGCCTGATTCCTTATTTGGGGCGGGATTGATTTTTTAGGACCGACACCACCGCAACTATCGGAGATAACGATGCTTGAATCCCTTCAGAAAAACGCAGAGAAGGCCCTCTCGGAACTGCAGAACGTCACGGACACGACGAGTCTGAAAGAGTGGCGCTCGCAAAATCTCGGCAAGGAAAGTGTGATTATGCAGACCTTGGGTAACCTAGGTGGCCTTCCTACTTCAGAGCGTCCTGTAATTGGCCGTCAAGCCAACAATATCCGTCAAAATCTGGAAACAGCATTTCAGAAGCGCATTGATCAACTGCGGGACTCCGCTTCCGAAACATTACCGACTGCTTCTCTAGACGTCACCCTGCCAGGTAGGCCTGTCCAACACGGACGACTGCACATAGTCACTCAAACTATGCGGCGCATCTATGCAATCTGGGCAGACATGGGATTTCAAATATACCGCTCTCCTGATGTAGAGACTGATGAATACAATTTTGAATTACTGAACATTCCAAAGCATCATCCTGCGCGCGACATGTGGGACACATTTCACACCGATACTCCAGGAATAATCCTCCGAACGCATACATCGCCGGGACAAATTCACGCCATGCGTGAGTACTGCCCGAACCCAATTCGAGTAATTTTACCGGGAATGTGCTATCGCTACGAGCAAATCACAGCCCGCTCCGAAATTCAGTTCAACCAAGTTGAAGGACTCGCGATTGGCCAGAATATCCGCTTCACCGATTTAAAGGGTACATTGAGCGATTTTGCCCGACGCATGTTTAGTGCGAACACAGCTACTCGCTTTCGCGCGTCTCATTTCCCTTTCACAGAGCCAAGTGCAGAAATGGATGTTGAGTGCTTCCTCTGCTCAGGCGGGGGATGCTCAGTTTGCAAACACACCGGTTGGCTGGAGATTTTGGGATGCGGAATGGTGCATCCAACGGTACTAGAGAATGGTGGTTACAACCCTCGTGAATTTACCGGCTTTGCCTTCGGAATGGGTCCGGAACGGATAACCATGCTCAAATACGGCATCAAGGACATCCGCTACTTTTGGGGAAATGATTTGCGCTTCCTAGAACAATTTTAGTCAGAGGACTGACTATGAGTTCACTCCATAGAAACACTCACCTTAAATCAAAAGCCATTACAAGAGCCATCAAGCCATGAAAATCCCACTAAGCTGGCTAAAAGAATATGTTGCACTCGACCAACCTCCACACGAACTTGGAGACCTACTTACGTTCGCTGGCCTTGAGGTAGAGGAAATGGAGTACATAGGTCTAGCACAACCGAACCACAATCTACATCAGTCAAAAACGACCGGTCTTGAATGGGACAAAGATTATTTTGTGGTCGCCGAAATAATTGCGGTCGAGCCTCACCCAAACGCAGACCGACTAGTCCTCGCGAAGCTATATGACGGCAAACGCGAGCATATTGTGCTTACTGGAGCCCCCAACCTTTTCCCATTCAATGGTAAGGGACCATTACGTGACCCACTCAAAGTAGCATATGCGCGAGAAGGAGCACTTCTTTATGATGGACATAAACCCGGGCCCGAGCTAACTAAGATTAAGCGCACGAAAATCAGGGGGGTCGAATCTTACTCTATGGCTTGCTCGGAGAAAGAGTTGGGTATTTCTGATGAGCACGAAGGTATCATAATCTTCGATGCTAGCGCGCCCTCAGCCGGTACTCCCTTGGCAGATTACATCGGTGACGTAATATTCAACATTGCGATTACGCCGAACATGTCGCGTAACGCCAGCGTCATAGGAGTGGCACGTGAACTTGCGGCTCTAACTCAAACCGAACTACGCTTGCCATCCTGGACAATGAAGATGGCACCAGTCGAAAAACCTTTACTCGAACTACCACATATTGACATCCGTAAGCCAAGTCTAAACCCACGCTTCACCGCCACACTCATAGAAAATGTCACAATCGCGCCATCGCCATACTGGCTCCAAATCAGGCTACGACTGTCAGGCATGCGCCCAATCAACAACATCGTTGATATAACAAATTACGTGATGCTAGAAACGGGCCAACCCTTACATGCCTTCGACTACGATGTGCTGCACCAACGCTCCAGCGGGAAGACCCCAACCATCATAACCCGGCTGCCGGAACCAAGGGAGAATTTGACCACACTGGATGGAATCAGCCGCACGCTAGACGATTTCACTATACTCGTAGCAGACTCTGTAGGAACACTATCAATAGGAGGAATAATGGGTGGCGGTGAATCGGAGGTCTCGCCTTCAACCAAAAACATTCTACTCGAGGCAGCCAGCTGGGATTACACAAACATACGTAGATCAGTACAGGCACAGCAGTTGCAATCATCGCAGGCCGGATACCGATTTAGTCGCGGTGTGCATCCAGAAGTCGCCCCGCACGCAAATCGTCGCGCGGCTGACCTAATGCGTCAGATGGGAGGCGGCAAAATCTCCCAGGACCTAGTAGATGAGTATCCACGCCCATTATCACCAGTGGTAGTAGAAATGCCACTCTCAGAAATCAAGCGTAACCTTGGTATAACCATTCCGCCAAATGAAGTGGTTCACATACTAACTTCACTTGATTTCCAGGTAACAAAAAAAGAATCGGTACTGCAAGTCACAGTGCCAAATCACCGAATGGATATTGGCAGTGGCCAAGCCGGAATTGCTGACATTCTGGAGGAAATCGCCCGCATATACGGTTTCGAGAGAATTCCCGAAACGCAAATTTCTGACACTATCCCTCGCCAGCAAACTAATATCGCGCTCGAAGCAGAAGAGCGCGTACGTGACATTTGCGTCAATCTCGGCCTCCAAGAATTGGTTACATATAGACTTTCCTCACCCGAACTGGAGCAACTTACGCTTGAAAATATTGCCGAGGATTATGTCACAGTAAGCAACCCTATTGCCCCCGAACGCGTATCCATGCGACGCTCGCTACTTGCCAGCGTCCTAGAATGCGCGAAAAACAACTCACGCTTTAAGCACCGACTAGCTCTTTTTGAAATTGGCCCTGTATATCTTCGAGACTCTACCTCTAGAAACGCAATCCCTGCTCTTCCTCACGAACTCCTTAAACTAATAATTGTTCTTAGCGGATCACGCTCAGAACTAAGTTGGGCGCACGGAGAACACCCAACAATGGATTATTTTGACCTAAAGGGTCTGGTGGACGCTCTGATTACTGCAACCCACATTACTGATTACCAAATAGAGACAGCCGATCACCCATCCTTCAGGACCGGTATCACAGCAGCTCTGCTAGTATCTGGAAACCAGGTGGGGGTCTTTGGCGAGCTACTTCCCAGTGTCAGCGCTGCGTTTGGGTTGACGAAATACCCAGTGCTAGCAGCTGATTTCAACCTAGAGGCCCTGCTGACCTCTTTGCCCGACCACCACCTCACCAAACCGGTGCCGCGTTTTCCAGCCATCGTTGAGGACATTGCCCTAATTGTAGATAAGTCCACACCTGCAAATTATGTTACCGCACTGATTACACAAACCGGCGGCAAACGACTGACACGCTTACAGCTCTTCGATGTTTTTGAAGGTGCCCAAATTGGACAAGGGAAGAAGAGCTTGGCCTTTCGACTCACTTTCCAATCCGACAAAAGGACACTGACAGACAAGGATGCAGCCCAGCTGCGTAACAAAATAGTAAAGCGCCTTAACCAGGAAATTGGAGCCGATCTAAGAGACACTTAATTCACTATTCACATTCGCAGATAACTGAGCAAGGCAGGGGATATATCGCTTATATCCCTGATATTAGCTGCTACTTTTCTGTGCCCTTTACCAATAATCAGAACAGGCACCGGATTGAGAGTATGTCGCTTTGTGCTTTTATCCTCTAAATTGCCATGATCAGATGCAATAATCACTAAACCGTCATCAACGCACCAAGTGTTCAGAATACCACCAAAAACCTCGTCAAAGTTCTCGAGAATTGTGACAGCCTCATCCATGCTGCCGCGATGGCCAATTACATCGGTCATCCAATGATCAAACAGAAGTAGTCCATAAGCGCGGGCAGCACAAGCTAGTCTTTGTCCGGCCTCTTCTAGATTTAGGATGGGAGTGTCTTTAAAGCCCAACTTCGAGTGCCATGACTCTCCGGTAAAATCAGCAGCAAACGCGCGGCCCTGTCGCAAGTCAGATTCCGTCATCAGATTCACGCCCGCGCACTTCATTGCAAATTGAATAGAGGAAAGCGCACGGCGTCCAGATTCCACCGCACTGAGAAAAGTAGGCGGGTAAGCATTAGCAATACCCACTACGGAGCCCTGATTACGTAGTCGTTTAAACAAATTATCCTTCCTCAGGAAGGCCCTAATTTCTGCGTTAGGTTTCGGTCCCCAATGCTTCCCAATACGATAGGGAATGTTGATTCCAGACAGGATTGCCCCCTGACCAGTAGCCGATTGTGGCATACCTGCCACTCCTAGACAAGCATCAGCAGGGACGAACGACACCCGATCTGTGGAGAACGCAGAAATACCGCGCAGCATTATGCGCCCATCAAGTACACTATTTAAGTTCGGCATACGTGCCTGCACAAACGGATTGAATCCTCGGTCACCATCTCCCAATCCAACACCATCAAGAAAAAGAAACAAAACGCGTTTCATTACAATACACCGACGCCACAACGATTATTGACCAAATAAAATACCAATAATGTCAACATGTAAATCTTCTTCGAACTCTGACTTTGCATTCCCTTCATTACATGGACCGGCAGAGATTAACCAAGAAACGTGCGTCCCAAATAACCCAGTTTTATCATCATCGATTTTAACACGCTTTGACAACCCAAAGACCCTCCGCTACAATGATCATCCACGCCTACATAAATGTAAGCCCTGAATTTGTTAGAGCGTTTTTTCGACAAAGGAGGTTATCAAAGCTTTCCATGAAAGAATACACCACCGAGCAAATCCGAAATGTGGCTCTAGTCGGACACGGGGGGTCAGGGAAAACATCTCTGGTTGAGGCAATGCTCCATACTAGTGGTGCCACCACGCGCCTCGGTAAAGTAGATGATGGATCCACCGTTTCTGATTACGAAGACGAAGAGCGCAATCGAACAATGTCCATTAGTACCGCACTAGTGGCATGCGAGTACGAAAATCACAAGATAAATCTCATAGACACCCCCGGTTTTACAGATTTCGTGGGCGAGGTTAAATCAGCACTCCAGGTCACAGATGCTGCAATAATGGTTATTGACTCCGTAGCCGGAGTAGAAGTGGGAACGGAACTCATGTGGGATTACTGTGAAGAGTATAAACTGCCTCGCTTCGTTGTCATTAACAAGCTAGACCGAGACAACGCCAACTTCCAGAAAGCGCTCAGTTCAGTGCAAGAGCTTGCCTCCGACAAGAAACTCATACCAGTGACGTTACCATGGGGAGAGCAAGCCGATTTCAAGGGAGTAATTGGACTACTTTCACAGAAAGCGCGTCCCGGCGTAGGTGCCGAGACAGAGAAAATTCCTGCTGAATACGAAGAGGCTGTCACCGCTGCACGCTTAGATCTTGAAGAGGCCGCAGCTGAAGGAGACGATGAGCTACTGATGCGCTACCTTGATGGAGAAGCGCTGAACGCAGATGAGATTGAGCACGGCTTCAAAGCTGCGGTTCTGGCAGGGAGTTGCGTACCCGTTTTCGTCGCCTCGGCCACACAGCAAACCGGCATCGCCGCATTACTGTTGGGTATTTCTCGATACCTACCGTCGCCGATAGAACGGCCAGAAGTCCTTGCAGAATCAAGCACGGGAACAGAGAAACTCGGGGCAAAGGTCTCTAACCCGCAAGCAATATTTGCCTTCAAAACCACTGCAGACCCCTTTGTCGGAAGATTGACCTATTTGCGAGTAATGTCCGGTGTATTGGAATCCGACAGTCGAATTTACAACCACTCCAGAAAGACCGATGAAAGAATTGGTACGCTCCATGTAATGCGCGGCAAAGAACAAATTCCAGTAAAAACCCTGCATGCTGGTGACCTGGGCACGATTCCAAAACTAAGTGACACCCTCACGGGCGACTCGCTTGGAGACAAAGAATACCCTCTGCAATTCCCAGGAGCTAAGTTTCCAGAAACATTGTTTGCGGTAGCAATACGCCCACGGACTCAAGCTGATTCAGCAAAGATGGGACCTACACTTTCGCGCCTATGCGAAGAGGACCCTACCCTTAAACATTACAATGAGATCACTACTAAGGAAACTATCCTTAAAGGAATGGGAGACCAACACATTGAAATAGCATTACGCAGAGCAGAAAATAAATTTGGCACCTCTCTAGACACTAATACTCCAAAAGTACCCTACCGAGAGACTATCACAAAAACAGGCAACGGCCAGTATCGCCACAAGAAACAAAGCGGCGGGGCCGGCCAATTTGGCGAAGTGCATATGCGCATTGAACCACTCACAAAGACGAACATGGAGTCCGATGGCGACAGGGATTTCCGCTTTACAAGTGAGGTTTTCGGCGGTTCAATCTCGTCCAACTTCATGCCAGCCATTGAAAAAGGTATTCGTTCAGTTATGAGCGATGGCGCCATCGCGGGATTCCCTATGGAAAAGGTGTTCGTAGCAATTACCGACGGAAAAGAACACCCAGTAGATTCCAAACCAATTGCCTTTGAAATCGCTGCGCGTGAGGCTTTTAAGCAGTCTGTTTCTGCTGCCGGTCCAGTCCTGCTCGAACCCATTATGCTAATAGATATCACAGTCCCAGAAGCAAACATGGGAGACGTCATGAGCGACCTTAATAGCCGTCGTGCACGTGTACAGGGAATGGATTCCGGAAAAGGCAAGAGCGTGGTCACAGCGGAGGTACCAATGGCTGAAGTCCAACATTATGTGACGGAACTCCGCTCTATAACTCAAGGACGAGGCGTCTTCTCATTACAGTACCTACGTCACGAGCAAGTACCTTCGCACCTTGAACAAGAAGTAATTAACAGGGTAAAAGCGGATACAGAGAAGGAATGAGGCTATCCCTCATTAGCAGTGCATGGGCCTAGATAGTCCATGTCTACACTCGAATGGCTGCGGTAACACTCGCAAAAGGTTGAGCGACTCTGCTGGCCTTGCCATAACCAGAAGCCCACCGTAGTTTGAAGACACGTATCCTGAACACCATGAGAAACCACATGCCTGGCCTGCCATCCCAGCCCACGCACATTTTCCTCTGTTACGACCCAGACACGATACTCTCCATAATCCCCCGGATGCCAGCTCAATTCGCCACGCACTGCCAGTAGCAACCCAAGAGCAGGCAACGATATAATCGCCAGCCACACTGCACCTGCTACCGTCCATAGTAATCTCTTCGACAAAGTACCATACCAAGGTAGGTTCATGATAAAAGTTCCACTACGCTGGTATAATCATTCCGACTTAAGCTCCATAATCGGAATCTAATGTCGCGCAGAAATCATGCTCACGATTGAAAAAATGACCGTCGGGCCTATCGCAACCAACTGCTTCATAGCAGCAGATGAAAGTAGTGGTGATTGTGTGGTTGTTGACCCAGGATCCGATGCGCCGGAGATTCTCAAGCGAATTTCCAGCAAAGGATGGCAGCTGCGAGCAATCTGGCTGACTCACGCTCACTTCGACCATTTTGGCGCCGTGGCCAGTATTATGAAGAAGTTTCCTCAATTGCCACTCGGGCTCCATAGTCTTGATTTTCCACTTTATCAAGCAGGTGGAGGAGCGAAATCGTGGGGCATTTCGGTGGATTGTAGTCACGAACCCACCACTTGGTGGAATCACACAAGCAATCTTCACCTTGGCCATATGCAGTTTGACATTCTGTTCGTACCAGGCCACTCGCCAGGACATGTTGCTTTTTTCCAACCGGAGTCCGGAACTCTGTTCGGCGGAGACGTGCTCTTCAAACAAGGTATCGGGCGCACCGATCTTCCGGGCGGTAGTCATGATAATCTCATTAACAGTATCCGCACACAATTCCTGCCACTACCTGAAGACACAATAGTTTACTCAGGTCATGGTGAGGATACGACCATAGGCTATGAAAAACACGCGAATCCATTTTTAGCGTAATCACGGCAACGCCTGAAACCCATTCGGCAGATGCTTGGCTTCACGACTCTGAATCCATGCTAACCAATCTCGCAAACCTCCGGAAGGCTCAGAGAAACTAAAGGCGTAAACGGGCACGAGTAAGTTATCCTCATCCGACACAGACAAAATCCTCACCTCAGAGCCGACCAAAGCCTGCCACGCATATCCAATAGCCCCGACTTCTCCAACCACATATTCCACCATCAAATCATCGCCAGCTAATAAAACGGAATTCGGAGACGGGTGTGTATCGCCTAACACCATAGCTTCGAAAAGCAACCGTGCTGCTGTACCGGTTTCTCGGCTGGCAAGCTTAATCATTTCTGGCCTGCCACCAAGATCGTGCCAATCAGTAATAACTCCGGTAAAAACGGACCGGAGTTGCTCAAGAGATAGTGATTGAATTGGAACCTCCGGGTGCACTATTATGCGTAGAGACGTCAAGGCTAGAGGAGTAGCAACCAAGGAGTCCTCCTCCGGCCGATACAGTCCCACCCCTATGTCCACACCACCTGATTGAACCGCCTTGAGCAAGCGTCTATTGGATGAATAAGGCTCAACCGTAATCTGTCCCCCAATTGGAGATTCGGCACTAATGTTTTTGACAAAATGTTGGGTCGCAGGAGTAACCCCTACATGGAACTCAGGAGAAGGCATAGCGGTGCCAGTAGCAATAGGCCCTCCACAGCCCATCAGCAAACCTGACAACCCTACCAGTGCACAATACCACGAGAACCGACCTAGTGAATATCTCTGAAGGTACTTCATCAACCAGGTAATAGAGAGAAGCCCGACAAATACAGCCGCTAAGAAACCGGATAACATTACAGGTATGTGCACCCAAAGTAAAGGATGCACGAACAAATCTCTTAGCGCAAACAAACCAGCACCAATCATGACAGGAACCGCCATCAAGAAACTGAAACGTGCCGCCACGCTGCGCTCAAGTCCGCACATTAACCCCGCAGCAATAGTAGCTCCCGAACGCGAAATCCCAGGCAAAATCGCTAGTGCCTGAAAGCACCCAATTAGCATCGCCTGCAAGAATCCGACAGCACCAACTCCTTTTCCTTTTCTTGAACCGACATGCTCGGAGAAAAGTAGCAGCAACGCCGTTGCCAACAATAGCGCTGAAACCCCTCTAGGGTTGTCAAACCACTTCTCGAAAAAGTCTTTTAACAGCATTCCCGCAAACGCTGCCGGAGCCGTCGCAAGCACAATAATATATCCGAGACGAGCATTCTTGTTCGCCAATGGTGTCCTGCGCCAAATCCCACGCCAAGTTGCCACTGTAATGGCTCCAATGTCCCTGCGAAAATAGACGACCACAGCCAACAGGGTACCCATATGTACAAACACGTCAAAGGTAAGAATGAGTTGCGAATCAAAAGACCATCCCAACCAATGCGGCAGTAATACCAAATGAGCTGAACTCGATATAGGCAAAAACTCAGTTAAGCCCTGCACAATTCCCAGAAAAACAGCCTGAAAAACGCTCATGGGGACCAACCTCGGGAGAATTTCCGCTGCCAAGAATCAAAATCTCCCTTCATAATCGCTACGCGCATTTCCGCCATTAGTCTTTGCAGCAAGTAAATGTTATGAATGGTGAGTAAAGTCGCTCCCATAATCTCACGCGCCATACATAGATGGCGAATGTAGGCACGACTAAAGTGAGTGCAACAATAGCAACCGCAACCGGTCTGGACAGGCCTGCGGTCCACCGCGTAGGCAGCTTTCTTCATATTCAATTGACCAGTACTCGTCATAGCTGATGCGTTGCGACCCAGCCGGGTGGGAAGCACACAATCAAACATATCCACTCCTCGAGCCACCGATTGCACTAAATCAGCAGGAGATCCCAGACCCATTAGATATCGGGGTTTTGCAGCAGGAAGAATGTCCGTCACCAACTCAGTCATCGCCCAAAGTTCCTCTTTGCTTTCACCCACTGCAAGGCCTCCAATAGCGTTGCCGGGAAAATCCAGTTCAGCAATAAAGCGGGCTGATTCAGCACGTAAGTCTGAGAAAACACCACCCTGCACAATCCCAAAGAGTGCCTGGTTGGTACTTGTATGGGCGTCTTTGCAGCGCTTGGCCCACGCGTGCGTACGCGCCATGGCCCTTTCGTTCATCTCACGGCCATAAGGTTCAGAGCACTGGTCGAACGCCATAATAATGTCTGCGCCCAGATGGTGTTGAATCTCTATCGATTGTTCTGGCGTAATACGACACGTGGAACCATCTAAATGAGAACGAAAGGTAACACCATCGTCATCAATCTCATTGCTGTCGCCGAGCGAAAACACCTGATATCCACCAGAATCAGTCAGAATTGGTCCGGCCCAATTCATAAAGGCGTGCAGCCCGCCCATTTCACCCACCAGAGTATGTCCAGGACGCAGATAAAGATGATACGTATTTGCCAATATAAGGTTTGCGCCCACTTCCTCCAGCTGCGCTGGAGTGACAGCCTTTACGGCCGCTTGTGTACCCACAGGTGCAAACAAAGGGGTACACAGTTCGCCATGAGGAGTGTGCAAGACACCCGCTCGTGCACGCCCGTCAGTCGCTAAAACCTCAAACTCAAACATATCTAGTATGATAATACATTAGAGCGTTCCTACAAAGCACTGTCTTTTTTTGTTCATATGTGCAGGTAATGATAGAATTAATCAATCTAGCGCTTCCAACCGCAAACCGCGAAATCAGATTTCAAACTAACATGGGGCTCGGACACCACTGGAACATATACCTACCACCGAAATTGACGTCATATTCCTCAATAGACTCGGTTGGTCGGTTTACTGCCTGCGCAATAAGAAAGGGTGGATTCGCTGACACCGCGTGGACATTCCTTAGCCAGGATACACACACACTGTGAAATCAGATCTGTACTCAGCTAGGGATTTCAAGTTCCGTGAATCATGTCCGGAAATCCCCAATACCACATATCTAACTCACAAATTACACGCATATCCAGCAAAATTTATCCCGCACATTCCCCGATGGTTCCTTCGGGAATACTGTAACGTGGGTGGCAGAATACTGGATCCATTCTGCGGATCAGGCACCGCGATGGTGGAGGCTAACCTACTAGGGATACACGCGCTAGGGGTTGACATCAACCCACTCACATCTCTGCTAGTGCGCGCAAAAACCGAACTAGTGGATAACCCAGACTTTTTTGCCGAACAATGCCTACAAGCAACCAAACGCGCGCGAGAACATCCTCCCGATTATAATCCCGCAATACCAAACCACGAGACTTGGTTTCTGCCTCAGGCGCAAGAAGAACTTGCACGTATTTTCGGGTACCTAATTATTAACCCGGACGAGCTTCCCGACGAGGTGCGTGATTTCTTGCTAGTATGCGCTTCTGCCACCGTACGTAGAGTATGCAACGCCGATCCGCAAATCAGTAAGCCGTTTGTCTCACGGAAAATGCGCGAGCGTCTGGAGGCTGGTACAGTTGAGCAACGTGCATTACATATTTTCAATCGCAACACTCGCAATTTCTTAGACCGCAAGATTAAGTATATGCGCACCATCAACAATCTAGCCACTGTGTGGGGATACTATCCAAAGAGCCACATGTTTGAACATTCCGACGCCCGTACACTTTCAGAGATTGCCGACAATGACATTGATGCAATCATAACGTCACCACCTTATGCAAATGCACAGGAATACTTTCGCTCAATCAAGCTCGAACTTTATTGGCTCAACCTGATACCCAATGGAATGCTAGCTTCACTCGACCGCACACTAGTCGGCACTGAGCGTCTCCCAATGTCAGAATGTGATCATCCACCAACATTCGGGATACCAGACCTTGACACTGCCCTCGGTCAGATTTACCCAGTAGACCGAAAGCGGGCCCACATTGTCCTAAGGTATTTCCAAGATATGCGTTCTAGTATTGAGCAATGCTACCGAGTCCTCAAGCCGGGTGGTTATTTCGGTCTACTGGTTGGAGACAATGTGATTCGCAAGGTACCGGTAAACACCCACGTATTCTTACAGCATATAGCTGAGAACATAGGATTCAACACAGAGCATGTCGGATATGACCGCATAGTAGCACGTAGCCTGACACCGAAAAGACACGAAACCGCGGGCATTATAGAAGTAGAATGGATGCTGATTTTCCGTAAAGTCGGATTCTAACCGATAGCAACAACAATGCTGAACGCGACCACCAACTTCAAATGTCTAACCAGAGCATCGAATCACTCGCTAACCAAATTTAGTCGCCTGCGCAATACCTTTACCTGCTGCTCAGCACGGTAGCTAGAGCGCACCAGTGGTCCACATTCCACCCAGTCGAACCCCACTGTATTCGTAGCGTAATTCTTGATTTCATCAAACTCCTCAAGGGAATAATAGCGATGAATCGGGAGGTGACTCTTAGAGGGTTGCAAATATTGACCCACGGTAAGAATGTTGACTCCCCAGCTACGCAACTCAGCAATAGTTTCCTTTATTTCCTCCATTCTTTCGCCCATTCCAACCATAATGCCGCTCTTCGTGAGCATAGCAGGGTCCATTGCCCGAGCGTTACACAGCGTGGCCCGCGCCCACTCGTATCGATCTTGGGGCTGTACCTGCCGGAAAATCCGAGGAACAGTTTCCACATTGTGATTCAGTATGTCAGGACGCGCCAATACTACGGTCTGAAGCGCAGCACGTGATCCTTTGAAATCTGGAATAAGGACTTCCACCGAGCAGTCTGGTTTTACGCGCCGAATCTCCTTGATAACCATGGAAAAAATAGGAGCGCCACCGTCCTCCCGCTCGTCACGGTTAACGCTAGTAATAACGGCATGTTCCAAGTTCATCCTATGCACTGCAGCAGCCACGCGCCGCGGCTCTTCCCAATCAAGCGGAGTCGGTCGGCCCGTCTCCACATCACAAAAACCGCACGATCTTGTACACACCCTTCCCATCATCAAGAAAGTCGCTGTGCCCGCACCCCAACACTCACCTATGTTAGGACAAAGCGCTTCCTCACAAACAGTGTGCAAATCTGTAGATCGCACGAGGCGCTTCAAACTCTCATACTTATCACCCTTAGGCGCACGTACTTTTATCCATGGCGGACGCCGCAGCGGGCGCTTGTCAAACTCGTTCGAAGAGGTTCTAACAACAAGTGGAATCACGATATTAAAGCATCTTCCAAAATCTCTGCATCGACCATTCGGAACTCAAACACACGTCCGAATTCCCCGACAATTGCAGCCCGCACAGATTGCATAGATGGCACATTCGACAACAGCATAGCCATTGAAACTGCACCATATCCACGTAATCCGCAAGGCACAATACCCTGGAACAATTCCGTCTCTGTATCTACATTAAGTGCAAATCCATGCTGGCTGATACCGTTGCGATCCACCTTCACACCGATTGCGGCAATTTTCATCGGAGATTTCCTATACTCAGGGGGGCATTGCGTGCAGCGCGAGGCAACATCTGGCTCCACCCACACCCCAGTAAGACCTGGCAACTGCCCAGATACAATCCCAAATCGTGCTAACACATTAATCAACATGGTTTCCAGATTACGAACATAGCCCAAGTAATCAACCCGCGGAACGCGTACCTTATTGTGCTTTAACCGTCCCAGTGCTAGTAGCGGATAGCCTACCAGTTGACCAGGACCATGATATGTAATGTCTCCGCCACGGTCACAGTCGTGAACAGCAATGCCACGCGCACTAATCTCCTGTTTCGAAAGCAAAAGATGTTCTCGGTGGGCGGAGCGACCCAACGTATAGGTATGAGGATGCTCTAGTAACAGGAGGCAATCAGGTCGAAATCCAGCCGCACGTTCTGCAGCAATAGAAGATTGCAATCCGCGCGCGGTTACGTAGTCAATTTCGCCAAGTTCCATAACCTGACACTGATCACTCATCACAACAATTGTACCATCAGCGCCAGTGCAAAACAGCGCTGCCTCGATGATATAATCGCAAAAGCGTAATGACTAAATTAACAATTTCACTTGGGCAGACAACCCCCTATGTGGGTCAACCAGAAGCTAATTTCGCTGTTATACGAGAGTGGTCCGCCGAGGCAGCTTTACTGGGATCAGACATGGTCATTTTCCCTGAGCTATGGAGCACTGGTGGTGACCTAGCAAACTGGGACAGACACTCCACTACGATTCGAGATGGTATCTTCGCACGAGTGGCTAATCTCGCATCTGAATTGGGCATAGCAATCGGCGGATCTACTCTAGAACGGAATAATGAGCGTACTTATAATACATTCACCCTTTTCGGAAAACGCGGCGAGCAGTTAGCAGTTTATCGAAAATTGCATCTCTTCGCACTCATGCAAGAGGACAAATGGCTGACGGCCGGCGATACACCGGTGCTAATCGACGCACCCTGGGGACGAACTGGTCTGGCCATATGCTACGACATCCGCTTTGCTGAACTCTTCAGGCATTATGCTATTAGCGGAGCTGCACTTGTGCTGATACCGGCCATGTGGCCTGCATCGAGGAGCCAACACTGGAAAATCCTGCTGAGGGCGCGGGCAATCGAAAACCAAATGTTCATCGCCGCAGTCAACGTTACGGGAAAAATAGAAACTGAAGTTTTTGAAGGTAGCTCATCGGTGATAGATCCTTACGGTAAAGAACTGCTCATTGCTGACAACAAACCAGCATTGCTCACAACTGAGATTGACATGAATGAAGTCGTGACCGCACGTGCGCAAATGCCCGTGTTGGCTGATATGCGCCCTGATATATATTCACTTTGACAAAATGGGAACAACACACCTAGATGTGGATGCAGCTATGCACCATCTACGACTTGCCGAGCCACGCTTACAACCATTGATAGAACGCTATGGACCACCGCGTCTACAGCGAAAGCGTAATTCTTTTCATGCTTTGGCGCATTCCATCATTTATCAGCAATTAAATGGCAAGGCTGCTAATACAATTTACAGGCGTTTTCTCCGCCTTTTCCCCACACGTAGATTTCCGTCACCTGAGGATGTGCACAAGATACCAATTAATCAGCTACGCTCAGCAGGAATTTCAAGACGGAAAGCCACCTACCTTCATGCACTAGCAGAAGCATACATTATGGGAGATATCAAACCTAAGACTTTTGGAAAGATGAGTAATGCAGAAATAAAGTCTGCACTGACAAAGGTGAAAGGGATCGGACCATGGACAGCTGACATGTTCCTGATGTTTTCACTCAATCGCCCAGATATTCTTCCAGTCGGAGATTTAGGTATTCAAAAGGGAATGCAGCGTCTGTATTGTCTGCCCACACTGCCGAATGCCAATGACATGCGCCGCTTGACCGCACCATGGAAACCGTACCGAAGCGTGGGAAGCTGGTACCTATGGCGACTAGTGGACTAGTCCGATAACAATGAGGATACATTCTATATTGGCACATGCCATAGACGAAAACAGGCGATGCTTAGACTAATAGTACGCGACTTACTAGTACCGGGATCTATCAGCTTTTTGCTGCTAACCGTGACAGCTGGAATAGTCGCACTGTACATAGGTCCTCGAGCACGCAAGTGGAGTCGCGTTTGGTTGACTGCTATAGCATGCATGTACTGGTTTATGGGCACATCGGCATGCGCAGGCTGGATGGAGCGCTGGATCGATGGAGAATACCTACATCTGAGTGACCATGAAAACATCCCAAATGACATTTCTGCAATAGTGGTACTTAGCGGAGGAGGGAACACATTCAGGAATGACATTTACGAAATCAACATACCCGGACACCAAACCGCATACCGCACCCTAGAAGCCATTCGCCTACACAACATGCTACCGGAAACAATGCTGTTAGTCTCTGGCGGTATCGGTGATCCACAAGGCCTTGCAAAACCAGAAAGCGTCATCATGCGAGACGAGCTCCTCGACGCCGGAGTGCCAGCCCAACTTATAGTACTGGAAACGTCCTCTCGGAACACTCACGAACAAGCAATTAACGTAACATCCATGTTACAAGAACGCAATATAGATTCCTTTCTGCTGGTAACTTCCGCCGCGCACATGCGACGATCTCTAGGGACATTCACAGCACAGGGATTGCAACCTTTCCCATCTATCGCACAAAGTTCCTCTGACGGCATGCCCACAACACGCTGGCCCTGGCTACCCCAATCTGGAGCATTAAATCGAAGCCGGGCAGTGATGAGAGAACTGCTAGCGCTGGCATACTATCAGCAACAAGGATGGATGGTGCAACAACCTTAACATTCACGCATTTTCTTACAGTTTATTGACGAACTTCACCGGTGGTTGTATACTAACTTCATGCAGCAGGTGAGCCGCACATGAGCGGCGCAACCACACATAATATTCCAGTACAAACCGGGGAGCAAGTCTCCAAAAGCACGCGCGCGAACATTTTCTGGTTCAGTGTGTGTTTTTTGATTCTAAACTTTCCCGTCACCAAACAAGGAGACATACATGGACTATGGAATGATCGGAAAAATAGAGAAAGCTAAGAGATACGCAGAGGAGCCCGAGCGGTTCCGATTCGATGATTTCACCGTACGCTTCGACGGAGACAACAACGGTCACACCGTCACATGTGCAGAAGGGGATTGGCAATGCGATTGTGAGTTCTTTTCATTTCGCCAAGTTTGCAGCCACACCATGGCACTGGAACGACTACTCCAAGACATGCTGCCCGAGAGGATTATGGTCTAAACATCTGAGCAGCAGCACTATGGTGCTATGGTCAAATCGCAATAGCCCCGGAACGCTGAATGTAGCAAACGCAGTCCAAACGTCGGGTTTTGACCCCGCCGTTTACTTACCAAATGCCCAGGACACTCTAATCAATACGAACACTAACGGTAGCTACCCCCTCCTTACCTCTGTTCGCTGACCGACTCCCCAAATAGATAAATGAAAATCGCAATTTTAGGTGCAGGCGTGACAGGATTAACAGCCGCCTATGACCTTACTAAAGCAGGGCACCAAGTCACAATTTTTGAGGCAGGCCCACAGGTCGGTGGTTTGGCTTCCGGATTTAAGTCCGATGGCTGGAATTGGACTCTCGAGCGATTTTATCATCACTGGTTCACATCGGACCGACATTTACTAGAGCTAGCCACTGAGCTGGGATGCAGGGACAAAGTCCTATTTCCACGGCCCAGTACAGTCATGTATCATGAAGGCCAATTTTATCCGCTAGATTCACCACTAACAGCACTATGCTTCCCAGGTCTTGGATGGGGAATTCGAAAACTAAGATTCGGAATCACAACCCTCTATCTTCGTCTAAATCGCAACTGGCACGGTCTGGAGAACGTCACAGCTGCAGATTGGCTTACACGCTGGGCTGGAGAGCATGTCTATCGCACTATGTGGGAACCCTTGCTACAAGGAAAATTTGGCCGCTTCGCTCCCCAGATACCCATGTCATGGATGTGGGCACGCCTGCATGCGCGTAGCACAAGACTCGGAACGTTCGAGGGCGGCTTCCAAGCCTTTCTAGAGACTCTCGCCCAAAGGGTACTGTACCAGGGTGGCGAGATTCATTTGGAAAGTCCAGTCACCCGAATCAGCACAAACCCAGAGTCAGGTGTGAAGTTAACTTACGCAAATTCCACGGACAACTTCGAGCACTGCTTGGCAACATGTTCCCCACAACAGCTAGTCAAATTAGCTCACCAACTTCCGCTAAACTACCGCAATCAACTTATGAACCTACCGAGCATGGGTGCAGTGGTACTAGTGCTTTCCCTAAAGCAGCGTCTAACCAGTGATTATTGGTTCAATCTTCCAGCCAACGCCGGATTTCCTTTTTTGGCACTGGTGGAACACACCAATTTTGTTTCTCCTGATAATTTTGGTGGAGAGCACATCGTGTATTGCGGAGACTATCTAGAGGGCCACCACGAACACTTTAAGCTGAATAAGGAAGAGATACTCGCCCGTTTTCTGCCGACGTTGACACGTTTTAACGTGGATTTCAAACCAGATTGGGTGAATCGAAGCTGGCTATTCCGAAGTCAGTATGCGCAACCTGTACCACGACTGTCCGGTTCCCGTGAGATACCCGAACTGCGGACCCCGCTTTCTGGAGTATGGCTAGCCAGCATGAGCCAAATATACCCATGGGATCGAGGCACTAATTTTGCCATTGAGCTAGGTCGACGATTCGCTGCCAAATTACTTGACCCGAATTAAGTGACAGCGAACAGCTAATATCCCCCCCACAACTAACTCAGCGTGAGATTCTTAATAGCAACACACGCTCATCCTCGCCACCAAACCTATATTTGTAATCCTCGTCTCCACGCATGAAATCGAAGTAAGTATGTCCACTGGCGATAACATGTTCAATTAGATGACCCAATAGGACCCATCCGGGCGAGAGAGAAGCATACATGCCCGGGTTGTATCCAGAGTTATATAAATACACAACCCCACCCATACTGAAGTAAGCATACGCAGCCAACAAGCTGCCTTCCACTTCCAAAAAACACATGCCCAACATACCGGCGTCTTGAGTAGCACGCAGAATGTCGCCTAATGCTCCTCGCATTCTTGGAGTGAGAAACTCTGCTTTTTCCAAACCGCTTGCTTGCATAAGTGAAATAAACTTGTCGATAAGCAAGGGGTTTTTCTCACCTGGGTCAATGAAAACGACTCGAGCATCCTCAGCTGCGGCTCTACGCAGCTTGCGCCTTATCTCACGACGCTGTTTTCCCTCTAATCCATCCAAGTACAAATCGAAGCAATCAGGAAGAATAAATTGCGGACACACGTCCTGGAAAACGGATTCCGAATACCAACCACGATCAGAAGCTAGCTCTTGCCAATGCCCAGCACTTTCGCTCCGCTCAGGTATATTGGCCAAATGCGCTCGTATCCAATTCGGAGCATCTACACCAGAAAGCCACTCGAAGACTACCCGCCTCACTGCCGACGCCTCTGCAGGGCTGGCAATAACATCAAGATAATCAGCGATATCCTCACCTCCCACCCAACGCAGCACTGCGTCCTCATCCACATACATACTCACAAGACCAACTAAAACATCATTATTGTGAACAGCTAGTAGGCACAATTCACCCTGACCGAAATGCTGCCACCAGGTCCGTTGAAATTCAATATGTTGAAACGGAGTAGACACAGCGCTCTCTAGCAAAATCCCTCGCCATTGTTCCTCTATACGACCAAGATCCTGTAAAGTGCGAAAAACTTCGACACGCATCACAAAATTGACCTCACTAGTACATCAATACCCGTCACGTTAGTTGCAATATACCATCAAAGAGATTGCCACTACCATTACATGTTTCTCAAGATTCAAACCTGTGTACAAAAGGATAATAGCAGCAGACCTTTTTGACAACGCCTTTGCTGCTATAATCGCTTCGTCACATTTGATTCATCCACACGAAAAAGATTGACTGTGCCCAAAATAGAACTAAGCCGAAGAAACGTCATTATATTGCTGTCCATTGGGCTTTATTTGCTGCTGCTTGTCGGTCTTACAGCTGCGGAACGGGGAGCAAATGGAAGCAAAATTGACAGCCTGTCAGACGCTCTCTGGTATTCAATTGTCACACTCACCACGGTCGGCTACGGTGACGTATATCCAGTGACCTCAGTCGGGCGAGCTATAGGATATACGTTCGTTATGGGCAGTCTAGGCGTTCTCGGACTATTAATCAGTCGAATCACCGAAGCATTCGTTAACATGAGGGAGATGCGAAAAATGGGTTTGCTAGGGACAAATTTCACGGACCACATCGTGATCATTGGCTGGGACCAGTTCGCGCAATCAGTGGTGGATGAACTAATAGGTGCAGACAAAAAAGTTGCAATTGTAACTGACAACAAAGAACACATTGACCCAATAAATGAACGCTACGGCAATACTGATGTATTCGTACTAGTAACCGATTACTCAAATTACAAAGTGTTAGACAAAGCAAATATCGCCAAAGCGTCAACTGTTTTTCTAAACCTCGAGGATGACACACAAAAACTCGTGTTTTCGCTAAATCTAAAGAAACAGTACGGAGAGACCGAACACGTTGTTATTCTGAACAACAGGGATCTTGAAGACACATTCCATACCGCTGGTGTCACCTTCACTCTCTCTAAGGATGGGATTGCCTCCAAAATCGTAGCGAGCTATATTTTCGAGCCAGATGTAGCCCGTTACTCCGTAGAGTTACTCGGTTCAGCGGTCTCCGCAGATGATTACGATATCCAACAATTCTTGGTCACCGAGAATAATCCATATTTAGGCCAAGATTATGCAGAGGTATTTCGCACACTAAAGAAGGAGCACAACATTATCTTAATTGGGATAAGCAAAAAAGAACTCGACGGCAGCCGTCAGCTATTGAAGAACCCCCGAGAAGAAATCCCAGTGAAAATTGGTGATTACCTGATAATGATAATGAGTGGTGACAAAGAGGCACCGATTACGGATCTCTTTGGGGTGGCAGAAGGTTTTATTCCCGACTCTTAGAACTCTAAAAAAGAATGGGGTGATTGAATCAAACAGGTCACTGTCCAGAAAAGGCAGTGACCTGTTTGTGTTCTTATAGGAAATGTGACGTCAGACGTCAGGTGATGAACACACCCGCCTGCGTGTTCTCATCGCCAGAACGGTACATTGCTTTTGGAAGCTTTACGCCCTCGATTTTGAATCGTCTCATTACATCTTTTGTCAGTTCGCTTTCAACTCGCCACGGACGTCGCCAGTGCTCAAGTCGGATGTTATCTACGTAATAGCGCACATTGAAGCCTATAAAGGTATTGTTAAATGATGTCAGCCACACCTGTGGTTCTTGCCACATCACTTTTGTGCGCTTGAAACTTTCGTCTAGCCAAATATCTAGTTCCTCTACCATATCATCTACCCGAGTGTCCTGCCCGCTAGGATTATGTATAACGTCATACAGAGCAGCGAGACGATTAGATAGAAAACGTATCTTCTGACCCCATTCTCCGTGCAAAACCTTTCGATCGTCTGGAAATAGATTTGGGTCGGTCAGCCAAATCTCAAGCCATTCATGCACTAGCTTCACCAAATCTTTTTCATCTAGAGCGGCATCTTCTACTAGTTGGGTCTTCTGCCAACGCCGTCCAGTTTGCTCAACAGGACGCAATCCAAACATAGAGAGTATCTTGTCATATTCTCCGCTGAGTTCAGCTACCTCTTGTGCGTCCAGGCCCCCCAATTCCATTTCCTTAATCATTGAGATAAACCCATGTAGTGCTTCACGAATGGCATCAAGCTGACGATTGACATACACTTCAGCGCGCAGCCGATTATACGCAGCCCTCTTCTTCGAAGGTGTACCCGCCACCTCATCCTTCCCTTTCAAACCCTTAATGGATGGTAACGCCTTAAGCTTAGGCATTGGGTCTCCAACGATATCTGGATGAGCCAGAACCGCCTCCCGCAGCATAGCCATCACCTTGTTTGGATTAGTTCCTTGGCGCTTTGCCGAAAACCCCACGGTAGCAGCCAGATTAGTGGTCGGACGATTCGCGTTGAAGAAAGTAGCTCGTCCCAGAGCTCCATTGGGGATAAACATATCGGTGTAGTTTTGCACATTGAAAAGATGGGTCATGCGTATACCGATGCTGCGAACAACAGCTGTGATATTCTTCCCCTTAGTAACAGTATCAGGCAACACAATCACATCTCCGGTACGGAAAGGAGTATCCACTAGAAGAATTAAACCAGCAAAAAAGTCGCTCAATATGCCCTGTAAGGCGAAAGCGAGAACAAAAGCACCTCCACCGACCGCAACCCACAAACCAGTCATGTCAAGACCAAGGAATTGCAGAGCGACCATGACACCCACAATGTAAATCATCGGAGCGCCAAGACGCTCAAGGACAGGTACCAGAACATCATCCCATATCGCTTCTGTCTGCTCCGCCAAATCCTTGACGTAGTATATGAGAACATCCACGAAAAGTCGTGCTGCCCATTGCGTCATGGTAACGGCAATGAATGCCCAAAGGATTCGGTCAATCCACGCAAGAACGACGATGTCTGACCCCCACGCCCCTAAGGCATTTCGTAGACCATACAAAACCACCAGCAACACAGCCGGCCGGCGCGAAACGCCCAAAATGACATCATCGACATCTGTATCAGTTCGCCGGAATAGCCACAGTAAAACATATGCACACAGCCAGTACATAATCACAGCAGCCACACCCCACACCAACAAGGTAGCTAAAAATAACTGCAATGGCGCATCGCCCATAAAAGTAATCATGGCTCACTCCTTAAGTTTCTAGCAGATTATTTCCCTATTGTAACTAATGGGCTGGGATTCAGCAAATAACATCTTACCTCCCGGCACGAGAAGTCGAAGAGCAATATCCCTGATACTCGTGCCACAACTGTAATAAATAAACACTCATTCAAGTAATAAAACTTGACAATTAAGCATCAATGGCGTACACTCAAGTTCAGTCGGTTAAGGCCAATTTATTTATCTCATCAGCGGTGCATCAGATAGGCCCGAGCAAAAAAAGATATCTGCCGACGGATCTTTCATATTCATCAATCAAGCACCAACCATCGCTCGTGAGGGGAGTCGCCTAGTACAGGACACACAATCCCGAACTAACCTCAGAATTACTTAGTTTTTAGGCAGCAAATTTCATATTTATATCATCCCAATAGATAGGATGAAAGGAGCTTTAATATGTTTACCAAA
>JAKUPR010000040.1 GCA_022450585.1 Anaerolineales bacterium
AGCAGAGGATGTTCTCCTGTAATGTCCAGCTGATTCCAGCCAGTGTGTGGAATGCGAATGTCGTCTGCAGTGAACCGGGTGACATCCCCTTGTAACAAACCCAGCCCAGAATGAAAACCCATCTCATCACTAGATTCAAACAACATTTGCATACCAACACAGATTCCCAGAAAAGGACGCTCCCTAGCCAAGCGGGCGACCAATTCTAGGGTACCACTGGACCGCATCCCTTGCATACAATCACCAAACGCTCCTACCCCCGGCAGCACAATCTTTTCGGCAGAGATAATGGTGTGCGCGTCGCGAGTAAGGACTACATTTGCTCCGACAGCCTCCAGAGCCTTTTCCACGGAACGCAAGTTGCCTACCCCGTGATCAATCAAAGCGACATGGTTGGTCATCTTACATGAACCTTAACCAAGGTTACCAATCCTTTCAATAACATTGTCTCTTCTCGAGCAAAATACAATGACAGCTTCATTAGATACCCGTCCCTGTAGTTTAGTGTGCAATTGGTCGGTGCTCACCCATATATTTTCAACACAGACCATCAAACTTCAAAGAAACCAAACAACCAGATAGTTTGTCAACATTAGTCCCTCAAACGACTGCAAATCCAGAGGCAAGCATTATCTCCACAAAGCGTTGGAGCCACACACCATGCTCACATGCATTTCGTTTTGCACTGACTATCTCGTCGGGCAATTTTTTGCTAGGCACTACCGGCAATCCGGCACATCATACCCAAAGAGTTAAAAAATATTTTGTGCCCACACATTTCGTAGACTCAAGTTCACAATATTTTCTCAGCACCTTATTAGATTACAGCATGCCTTTCGTACTTGGAATCACATCGCCACGACGCGGGTCACGCTGCGTAGCAGCATCTAGCGCGCGTGCCAGAGCCTTGAAAAGTGCTTCAGCTTGATGATGGTCATCGCTCCCGTAAAGCACACGTGCATGGAGGTTTGCGCGCATGGTCACCGCCAACGATTCGAAAAAGTGCGCCACCAAACGTGTGGGGAAATTCCCAATTGCACTCGTGTGCCACTGAGCATTCATCACCGCATATGGCCGGCCAGCAAGGTCCACCGCCACATGGGCAAGAGCTTCATCCATTGGAACACAACCAACTCCCATGCGCACGATTCCTTTTCGGTCTCCCAGAGCCTGGTCAAATGCCTTACCCAGAGACAGTGCTGTGTCCTCTATTGTGTGGTGCGCGTCAATGTGCAAATCACCCCTTGTACGCACATTCATGTCAAACAACCCGTGCACGGCAATCTGCTTGAGCATATGGTCTAAAAACCCTATGCCGGTGGAAATATCATTTGCTCCGTTTCCATCGATAATCAGGGTGACCTCGATTTCCGTCTCATCCGTAGTTCGTTCTACTTTAGTTTCGCGCATTTTTTACCTCCAAATCCCGTATTGATTACAGACTACCTATTGCCAATTTGACAATTTGTTCAGTGACTCTCCAGTTTCATTAGTGCCGCTACCAGAGCATCTGTGTGCTTTGGTAGACCTACCGAAATACGAATATGATCACGGAGTCGTGGCTTGTCGAAATGACGCACCAAGATACCCTCTCCCTCTAGAGTATGCTGTAATTCCCGAGCACTTCTACCTTTCACACGACAGAGCACAAAATTTGCCCCACTTGGATAGCGATGTAAGAATCGAATCTCATCTAGTAGGCCCTCTAGGCGACCACGTTCGCGCACTATCCTCGCTACAATATCGAGTTGCCGTTCCTTGTCCTGCAACGACGCAAGTGCAGCCATAGTGGCAGCAACGTTGACATTGTATGGCTGCTTGATCCTCCAAAGATGCGGCATCAACTCCGAGGGAAACACACCGTAACCAACCCTCAAGCCTGCCAAACCTGCCCATTTACTGAAAGTACGCAAAACAATTAAATTAGGATTTTGCATAACCCAGTCAATCCAAGAGTGCTGCAGTCCTGCGAATTCTATGTAGGCCTCATCGACAACCACAATCAATTGCAATTCCAACAAACGACTCAAATCATTCCCCGGAAGATTGCTTCCGTCCGGATTGTTGGGAGAAGCAAGAAACAAGAGCTTAGGTGAATGTTCATCAACAGCTGTTTCAATTGCTGAAATATCCAGTGAAAAATCTTCCCTGCGGGGCACTGAAATCGTTTCAGCAGCATTTATAGAAGCATCAAAGTTGTACATCCCAAAAGTGGGTGGGCAATCGATGATCTTATCGCCAGGGTCAATAAACAAGCGCATTGTCAGGTCAAGCAGTTCATCAGCACCAGAGCCTGCAAAGATATTCTCAGAGGGGATGCCAGTATAATCTCCCAAAGCTGAGCACAGAGCGCGGTTTTCCGGGTCCGGATATATATGCAAAAAGTCAATTTCAGACAGGGCAGTATGCACGCCACGGGACGGACCATAAGGATTCTCATTAGCATCTAACTTGACAATGTCATCAATCTGTCGTCCTAGCTGCTCAGAGAGCACTTCGAAGGGCACAATAGGAGCATATGGTTCCAGGGAGTACACATTACTACGCAACAGTCTTTCTGGATCGAAACTCGGCATGGGCATCTGCATATTCATAGGGTAACAGCCCTTAATCCTGCGGATTTAGCGCTCGGGCCTCCGCAGCACTCGCATGTCCATCCAATTGCTCGGCCCGCGCCAGATGTGCCGCTGGCGAACTGAGAATGGTCGAAGTTTGATCATCTAGGTTTACTACACTCATAATACGCACAAAGTCAAGGACGTTGAGTGGTGACGCAAAACGAGCCGTACCACCAGTTGGCAAAATATGATTCGGACCGCAAATGTAATCTCCAAGAACTTCGCAAGAACGCTCGCCCAAGAAAAGACATCCAGCATTTGCTACCTTCTGAGACCATCTTTCCGGCTGCGCAACCGACAGGCAAAGATGCTCTGGTGCAAACTCGTCGGCAATCTCGAGCGCAGTTTCCAAATTTGGAACAAGTACGATGCCACCACGATCATTTAGGGATTTCTTAAAAATATCAGTACGACTAAGCATTTCCATCTGCCGTCCAACAGCCGACTGCACCGCCAACGCCAGTGATTTCGAAGGTGTGAGCAAAATCGCCGTGGCGAGAACATCGTGCTCAGCTTGCGCCAATAGATCTGCTGCCACCCAGTCGGGATTCGCCGTATCGTCAGCAACAATGACTGTCTCCGTAGGACCCGCAAATCCATCTATGCCCACCTCACCAAATACCTCTTTTTTGGCAAGAGTGACAAACAGATTGCCGGGCCCAACAACCTTGTCAACCCGCGGGACAGTTTCAGTACCATATGCCATTGCAGCCACAGCCTGCGCACCACCCAGTTGAAAAACTTTCTCAATACCCAGGATATGCGCGGCAGCAAGGATTACCGCAGGAATAGAAGCACTATCTCGTCCTGGAGGTGTACAGACAACAATCTCTCTTACCCCCGCAACCTGGGCTGGAATAGCTCCCATCAGCAATGAAGACGGTAGTGGAGCTGTACCTCCAGGAACGTAAATGCCCACCCGTTTCAAAGGAATCATCCTCTGTCCCATCACACCACCCAAATCCGTGGTATCCCAGCTACTAGCTGGCTGCAGTGCGTGGAAAGCACGGATGCGGTCAGCAGCAAGATGTAAAGCCTGCGCCACATTAGCAGGAATTTCATCCATAGACGCAGCCAATGTGCTTTCCGGCATCTGTATTGGATCAGGTACACTGGCATCGATACGTAGTGACCACTCGACTAAAGCAGCATCACCTCGTGAGCGAACGTCTTCCAGCACACGCAGCACAGCGACAGGTGGCAAAAGTCGTTCGCCAAAAATACTCTCCACTGCATTCAGGATCTCGCTAGGATATTCCATATTATCCGTGGAGCGCGACAGCACTGTGCTTTGCGCCAGGTCCAGATCATCTATGATACGAATCATTTTTCACGCATCCCCAGTGCGAGCAACAACGCTGCGTAACGTTCAGGCTCTTCTTCAAAAATATAATTAACGGGAGAAACGACAACCCCGCTACCACCGATAGAGCGCATCTCGTTCACGGCCTGTCCCAACCTCTCTTTAGGAACAACCACCTCCACCGCGCACATGTCCTCTTCCCCCTTGCGCGTGACGACCCGTGATACGGTGGGACCTTGAAGTCCTCCAAGTTCAGTCTCGGCGAACATTCGATCTGCCACCACCTGTGCAGATGCCTCACGCATGTTAGCTACAAGAACGAAGTACCCCTGCGCACGCAGGTGCGCCTCGGCAAACTCCAAGAGTTGTCGCGCAGATGAGAGCACCGCCTCCCTCTCAACCAAGCTGGCACGATTACCAATCAGGACCGCCTGTGACCTCATAATACATCCGTCAGAAAGAGTGCGCAGACGATTGTCTCGCAGAGTCTGACCAGATGAAACCAAGTCAGCGATAATGTCAGCATAACCAAGTGTCGGAGCCACCTCAAGTGTGCCTTCCGCGCTAACCATCTTGCATCCGGTCAAACCATTTGCGTCCAAGTAATCTCTGGTCAGGTCAGGAAACTTAGTAGCCACCCGTAACGGGCCTGACATCACTTGCACTTTAGCAGCCAAATCACCCAGAGAATGCACAGTGTCCCAACCCTCAGGCACTGCGAGCTCTAGCCTGCAGCGCCCAAAACCAAGTTCATCATGCAGAATCATCACCTCGCTAGAATCGGAGCAGTATTCCTCCACGATGTCAAGCCCGGTAATGCCAAAATCGATGCTGCCGCTGCGCACCCCGAATACAATATCACCTGCACGCTGAAAAATTACTTTCAAACCCGGCATGGCAGGGATCGTAGCTTGATATTGACGTGGATTCGGCTTTCTCACCTTAAGACCGCAACTAGCCAAAAAATCAAGAGCACCGGTCTCCAATCTTCCTTTACTAGGTAATCCCAATCGTATGTCTTTTCGGTTCATATGCTCTCCAAAAAAAACACCCGCCCCGGACTTTGGGGTGGGTGTAGATGCAAAAATCTAGAATCGTATACTAATCCCGCCAAGTCCAATCAGGTAGATCCGCTCCAATGATAATGATGAATGACGATAGTATTGACGCTCATAAGCGCGATATTATCACACAGATGCTGATTGGTCAAATAATGCGTCCACAGGCACTACCTCAGCTGAAACGCTCCCGCTCCTTATGTGCAGCAGCCCTACAGCCGCCCCAGCAGGGCTGTAATATGCAGGTCCTAATGAACCCGGATTGAATAGTAATCTCCCGTCCATCCACTCGTTTGCGATCCGGTGGGTGTGGCCAAAAACAATGACGCTAACATCCTTAGGAAACTTGATTGGCAATTTATGTAGGTATCGCGTCAGGGAAAACCCTACCGTATAATAGAGCATCTTTTCCCACAAGTACTCCCACAAGCCTCCATGCCCATGCGTTAACCCAATGCTGATCCCACCAAATTCCATAACCTCATACAGTGGCAACTTCCGCCCCGCCCGCGTCCAGATGTCGCGGTTACCACGTACAGCAATTACCGGAGCAATCTGCTCAAACTGATCTAAAACTCGCGGATGACTCATATCTCCAGCATGCAGAATGGCACTTACACGTGCACTGCGAAAACAAGTCAGGGCACCCTCTGGAATGTGCTGCATCCGTTCCGGAATATGTGAATCAGCAACCACGCCTAGTGTAATTTCAGCCATTGCGTTCCTCAACGCAAACACCTGCAAAACAGCGATAGTTGTTTATTACGAACATAGCCAGAACATCGACGTTAACGAACACATTCATTAAAGTTGAAAAGATTATATGGGTGACGGACACTATGTCAACGTCTCAAGTTACCGCTCTAATTGCCGTGCGACTATGTCGTCACCGACCCATCCAACCATTCGCAGAGAGCTATTAGCGTCTGCTCCGTACTTTCAAAAACCAGACCTTCCATTCCCAATGATCGAGCCGCCAGGACATTTTCCGCTACATCATCGACAAACATAGTTTGATCCGACGTGACCCCAATCCTTGCCAACGTGCGTAGATAAATCTCTGAATTAGGCTTAGCAACACATTCCTCTGCAGAAACGACCATAGTTTCAAACACTGACAGTTCTGAAAACGACTGGAAGAACTCTCGTGCTCCAGGCCAAGCGTTGCTAAGCAGCGCCGTCCGACATCGCCCAAGCTGCTTGCCCACGAACTGGGTCAATGCAACATCTATCTGATCCCCAGACCAGAAATCACGTTGCAGAGCCACCAATTCCTTATCTGAAAGACGCAATTTAGCACCAACAAAGTTCCATACATCTGACTTTTCTGCCATCCCTACTGTTGCTTTCCGGGCCACCGGATTGTCGAAAACCAGCTTAGCTAGACCCCACTCAGGCAACCCAAAACGCGCCTCCCATAAGCGACGTGGCGTCATATCCACGGTGCGCATTAATACACCTCCGAAATCAAAAATCAGTCCTTTCATCACCTTTAATTTGAATTAGTACATTAGGCACATCGCATGTTCAATCATAATGGCGGCCAAGGATAACTGCGCTCCTGCCCAGGTTGTGGCAGACGAGCAGTTATCACCATATGTTGTACACGCGCGAAGAAAGCAGCGATTTCATCCTTAGTCAGCAAATAACTCAAATCATATGCAAGATTCTTGGCAGCTTGTGAATTATCTACAAATTTCTTAAGGTCAGAACCTAGTTCAGCAGGCATCTTTTTTCCAGCATAATCCCAGATAACAGTACGTAATTTGTTTTTACTGTGAAAAGACAGGCCGTGATCAATTAACCACATTTTTCCATCAATGCCGCGGACAACATGACTGCCTTTCCTATCCGCATTATTAATCAGATAATCGAAGACTGCCACGCGCTTACAAGCGGCCTTTTCCTCCGTAGTGAAATTGAAATAGTGATCCGCATCATCAAACTCAACAAATTGCTGCAAAGAACCGGGTCCGTGAGGTCCATCTCGATAAACTGTTGGGGTCACCAATCCCCAGCCAAGCGCGTGGCTAACCAGATAAGCGGCCTCCTCCCTCTTCGCCAGGCTCCCATGCGGAAAGTCCCATAGCGGCTGCTCACCTTCGGTAGGCTTATACACTGCCTCAATATGACACTTTCCTAGAGTGACGTCAGCCAGAAAAGTATAGTTCGAACCAGCGCGAAAGATGCCATGCAGGGTCAATGCTCCAGACCTAAGAATAGTGAGTGAATCCGTAGGTGTCCCAGTCGACGTTTGTTGCAGCGCCTCAGTTTTATCGGTGGCCATTGCGCTTCGGACAGAAGTGCCCCTCTGGATCCATTGGTTGCAGACAATTACCGCATACTTGACGACCGCGAGAAGCTACTTCTTCGCCATGAATACCCATTGCCATCATCTGAGAGCGAGTTGCCCAAATACGAGCTGCAGCTACTTCAGTTGCGTCCTCACCATCATTTGTTATTTCCTGTGCAAACAGCACAACAAGGTCACCGTCCTCATCATAGCCAACACCCATCTGTCCCACACGGAACAATGGTTCCAATGGTTCTTGCAACTCCATATCGGTTTCCACGTAATTTAACTCTAAAGGTGACAAATCAGGATTGTTCTGCTGTAATTCCTCAGTAAACTCGCGAATTCCGGAAGCGAGTTGCTGCACCTGGAATTTCTCGCACAACAAGGTTATAACATCCACACCTTTTCGAGCCTGTATAAAAAAGGTTCGGTTACCTATCTTGCCTACACATCCCGCGGAAATGTAATCCGCAGGCTTCATTTCAACTGTTGTCCCCATAGTTTATGTCCCTGGCGGAAACGCTAGCGTCTGATTAACCCGTAACACATGTACTTCATCACAGAAAAACTCGAGCTCAGAGATTGACGCAGTACTAATGTTAATGCGCTGATACAAATCAAGGGCGATACCAAGATAAAAAGTGATGATCATTTTGATGACGTCACCATGCGAAACCACAGCAATGCAGTCATTCGAATGACGTGCCACCAACTCCTCTATAGCAGCCACTGCTCGAACTTGCACATCACGTATTGACTCTCCATTGGGAAAGGTGACTGCAGACGGCCTATGTTTGATTACGCGCCACAGCTTCCTCTGACGAAGAGATTGCACACTTTTACCCTCCCAATCTCCGTAACGCACCTCTCCTAAACCGGCACAGCGACGCACGCGCAACTTCCTAGTTTCGGCAATCGGCTTAGCGGTCTGTAAGGCACGCGCGAGCGGACTGGAATAGACCTCCTTGATGTGAGCACCTGACAGTTGCTCTGCCAACTGGGAAGCTTGCTTCTTGCCGACTTTATTGAGATACACTCCCGGCTTCCAACCAGCTAATCTACCTGCTTCAGTGAATGCATTCTCTGCGTGCCGTATAAGCAGAATACGTGCCATTAATGTTATTCTACCATTCGACCAGATGATACAATTCGCGTATACTGGACTTTAGACGTTGCATCGCATCAACAAGTAACATAATGTGAGTAGTGAGCAAGAAAAATATTTCTCAAATCCCATGAGTGAAAATTCCATACTTTCTTATGCTAACGGGAATTATATCCCGACCGAGACAGTAAGCATTAATGTATCAGGCGATATGGTTGGTACCTTTCGAGGTTATCGCATTTTTTCCGCATGCCGCACCCTTAATCAAGGAAAGGTGTTTCGTCTGGAGGATCACATTGAACGTCTGTTCCGATCTGCAGAAGAACTCGCCATGAAACTCCCACACAATCGTGAAGGACTCAGGGGCCTGATCAATAACGTGGTGGAAAAAAATAGGCACCATGGCGATCTCCTATTGGAAATAATGTATAGTGGAGGAAAAGCCGCTCCTTCTGGAGTAGCTCCTGAAGGTCCCGCTCACGTTTATGTCATTGTTTTTCCATTTACGCCTCCGCCCGATGAATGGTATATAAAGGGCATTTCGCTCGCGAGCTTTCCATATGAAAGGCAATGGGCAAATGTCAAACTACTCAACTATGTCGGCGGAGTGCTTGCCCATCAAACAGTAGTCAAGGAGTATGACGCAAATGAAGCACTGTTCGTTGCCACAAGTGATAGTCAAACAATATTAGAGGGCACAACCTTTAGTTTGTTTGCTGTTGATGGAAATGATAAAGTTATCACACCACCAATCAATGGAACTATCCTTGACGGCATCACCCGCAAGGTGGTTATGGAAATAGCACCGAAGCACGGAATTGCAGTAGAAGAGAGAACAATCAAACTTGCAGACCTGCCCAAAATCAACGAAGTGTTTATTACATCTTCGACCAGGAACATTGTTCCTGTGATAAGAGTTGATAAAACGGTTATTGGAAAAGGGATTCCGGGGAAAATGGTCAAGCGCTTAAGTGATATACTCGAGGAATACCAAAAAAATTACAGTCAGCCATAGTAAGGAAGATATTTCCGATTGCCAACCGTAAACTAGACCTTAAGTGGTGACACCCCCCAAGAAAAAGTATGGCCTCATTTACCCGCCTTTGCGGCCTTTAGCCTAATTATTTCTTCTTCGCTCAAAATTTGATACTGATGGGTTTGCTCTATTCCCAACGCATTACGTTGCGCAGTCCTCCACCGACTAAGACGCTGCTCCACTTCAGCTTCATAGCCCTGGTCAGAAGGTTGGTAGAAATAACTTCCAAGAAGCGCAGTCGGCATATACTGCTGCCCAGCATAATGTCCAGGTTGGCCATGCGGATACATGTATCCCTCGCCGTGACCAAGAACTTTCCCATCCCTGTGCGCATCTTTTAGATGCATGGGTACATCTGTAAAACCCTCTTCTTCTAAGATTTTTTGCGCCTGAAAAAAACTACGGGTGCTGTTAGATTTCGGGGCTGTAGACAAATAAAGCGTCGCCTCCACCAATGGATACACTCCCTCCGGCATCCCTACATACTCAAACGCCTGAGCGGCCGCATTGGTCACGACTATCCCGAGAGGGTCGGCCAAGCCTATATCTTCACCTGCTAGAATTAACAAGCGACGGAGAATAAAGCGCGGAGATTCACCAGCGTGGAGCATTTTTGCCAACCAGTAAAGGGCAGCATCAGGGTCAGATCCACGCACTGATTTAATAAATGCACTGATAGTATCGTAATGCGCGTCACCATCTCGATCGTAAAGCACTGCCCGCTTTTGAATCGACTCCTGGGCGACACTCAGACTAATATCTATCGCACCGTGCTCATTTGGAGGAGTGGATTCAACTGCAAGCTCAAGCGCATTGAGTGCGTTACGCGCATCGCCACCAGCAACCCTGACTAGATGTCGCAAAGCTTCCTGAGAAATCTCCGTTCGCATTCCTCCATAACCACGTGCGGGATCTTCCATAGCCTCTTTCAACACGCGGAGCACCTCATGATCCGCAAGCGCACGGAACTGGAAAACACGAGACCTGGACATCAATGGACTAATAACTTCAAAATAAGGGTTTTCAGTGGTTGCACTTATTAGAACAATCACTCCGCGTTCCACATGTGGTAGTAGTGCGTCCTGTTGTGCTTTATTCCAACGATGGACTTCGTCCACAAACAATATGGTTCTTGCGCCGTGCAGTTTGCGTCTTTCCAGAGCTGCCTCTATTACGACGCGAAGCTCGCGCACCCCGGCCAGCACAGCACTAAGGGTGGTGAAATATGATTCGGTGGAATTGGCTATGATTGTAGCCAGAGTTGTTTTTCCAGTACCTGGAGGACCCCACAATAAGATGGAGGAAAACAGCCTGTCAGCCTCAATAGCACGCCGCAAAAGTCGTCCCGGACCTACAATATCCTGCTGACCAACGAACTCATCGAAACTGCGCGGGCGCATTCGAGCAGCTAACGGCGCTTCCGCAGCAATTCTTTGTTCTAGTACGTGATCGAACAGGTCGGATTCAGTCAAGAGAAAAAGCGGTACTTCATGAGAGCAATTAGCGTTGGCAATCCATCTAACGGCGAGAGCTTCTTATTATCGTAACGTGCATTATACTGAATGGGACACTCATAAATACTGAAACCCGACCGCAGGATTTTCGCGGTAATCTCAGCCTCCACATCGAAACGACGGCACTCTAAGGCAAGCAACTGGTAAACCGACCGTGTCATCATCTTATAACAAGTCTCCATATCCTGCAATCGCACACCAAATAGCATACCTGCAATCCAGGTCAACAATCGGTTACCTGCACGCATTATCATTCGTTGGCTACTCAAGTCTCGAACACCATACACAACATCTGACACTCCCTTTTCAATCGGGTCGATGAGCTTCAAGAAGTCATTTGGATCGTACTCTAGAGCAGCATCCTGAATCACACCGACATCCCCTCTCGCTGCGCTAAGCCCACTGGCTATTGCAGCCCCCTTGCCGCTATTGACTGGATGAGTCAGCACGGTAGTATCGGCATCAGAACCTAAATGCGAGAGGATTTCTCCGGAACCATCAGATGATGAGTCATCCACCAACACCAGTTCCTTTTCAATTGGCACTCGGCGTACACGTTCCACTATCTCGAGGATGGTATCCACCTCATTGAACACTGGGATAATCACTGAAAGTTTCATCAGAGGGACAATTCAGGGAAGATAATTCCAGGGGTTGGGGCGCGACCCCTGGAAGTTCATTTCAAAATGCAGATGGGGTCCGGTGGAGTTCCCGGTACTGCCGGCAAGCCCGACAACGTTTCCCTGATATACAGACTGACCGCAATCAACATTCCATTGCGAGAGATGTGAGTATAGCGTCTGCCAGCCGTTACCGTGGTCAAGAACTACCATATATCCATATCCCCAGTTGCTCCAACCCGCGAACATGACTACACCGCTATCAGCAGCATATATGGGTGCACCAAGTGGAGTAGCGATATCAATACCACGATGGTAGGAACTATAGTTATATCCAGACAGATAGCGATTTGCCGCTGGCCAAATGAAGGCGCCTGATCCCACAGCACCACCTGCATAACCACCGGCACACGCGCCGGGGCCTGCCCCAGTAGGCAATGGATTGCGCTGCGCCCGAGCAATGCGTGGAACCGTCCATTGTACGAAATCACGTTCTCCACCCGGAACCACCAGGACACTTCCCTCAACCAACACCGGATTGTCAAAATCAAGGTTGTTTCCCGGCCAGTTGACGATGTCATCTACATTGGCACGATATGCCGCCGCCAGGCCTTCAATTGTGTCGTCACTGTGAACCACGCGCAACACACCAGTAACAGGGGAAATAAGAAGTTCCTGTCCTGCACTTAGCAAGTGCGGGTCATCTTTGAGTACCGGATTGCCCCACAACACTGTTTCCGGAGTAATGCCATATTTCTCCGAAATGCCGACAAGAGTGTCCCCCGAGCGAACAGTATAGACAATAACCTCCTGCCGCGGTCGACTAGGGATAAGCGTATGTGGGTTGACACGCATCTTGAGCTGTGGGGCCTGCACCATTTCATAGACTCCGGATTTCGCTAATACTTCAGGGATACTCGCCCCACTTGCAGGTATGGTCTGATGCTGCAACGAGATAAACTGGAAATTAGGCTTAGTCGCAAGCATCCCAAGTAGATTTAATCGATAGAAAATCACCATTATGACTATCAATCCAACCAACGAGAGGTGATGACGGTAACGATTCAACGGAGTTCGTTGCCCTCGAATCGATGTCTGATGAGTGTGTACTCCAGGTCCACCATGCGAAGTCTAGAAACCCTTTCAGCCTCTGCCTTACTCTTCCGTTTTTCCCAGTTGCTCCAAAAACTCAAAATTATCTTCTGTCTGTCTAATCTGTTGATTAACGGCCTCGGTGGCAGCTCCCACATCCATGCCAGCTCCGTTAGGTGGTGGCGCAATCATCTGGTTGTACATTCGGCGCATAAGCCATACACGCTGAGTGATATCAGGCCCAAGCAACAATTCCTCCCTACGTGTAGATGAGCGATCAATGTCTAAAGCCGGGAAAATACGACGTTCCTGCAATTTTCGCGACAGATGTAGCTCCATGTTCCCGGTTCCTTTGAACTCCTCATAAACCATGTCGTCCATGCGTGAGCCCGTGTCCACCAAACAAGTGGCCACAATTGTTAAGGAACCGCCATCCTCAATGTTGCGAGCCGCGCCAAAAAACCGTTTTGGCGGATAAAGAGCTGCAGGGTCAAGACCACCGGAGAGTGTGCGTCCGGAAGGCGTAACTATCAAATTATATGCACGCGAAAGGCGCGTAATTGAATCTAGTAAAATCGCCACATCCCGACCGCCCTCCACCAACCTCCGAGCACGCGAGAGCGCCATTTCAGCAACCTTCACATGAGATGTGACCGGCTCATCAAAAGTACTAGCCAGAACCTCAGCATCCACTGAGCGATCCATGTCAGTAACCTCCTCCGGACGCTCACCAATCAAGGTTACCATCAGATGCACTTGAGGATACTTTAGAGAAATTGCGTTAGCGACCTGCTTAAGTACAGTGGTCTTGCCAGCCTTGGGCGGGGAGACTATCAGACCACGCTGACCTTTCCCAATTGGCGCTACTAGATTAATAAGACGGGTTGCGAGCGCATGCCGTTCTGTTTCAAGATCAAATCTTTCCTCAGGAAATATAGGGGTAAGAGTTTCGAAAATCGGACGTCCCTTAGCCTCTTCCGGATCCATGCCATTTACAGCTTCTACCCTAATCAAACCGTGGTATTTCTCGCTATCCTTAGGAGAACGTACCTGCCCAATGACCATATCACCTGTACGCATGCCGAACCGCCTGATTTGCGATTGACTAACATACACATCGTCTCGACCTGGTAACAGATGTCCAGAGCGTAGAAATCCGATACCATCATCGACAATTTCTAACACACCTCCGCGAAGCATCAAGCCTTTCTTTTCAGCATTCGCACGTAAGAGGGCTAGAACTAACTTATCTTTTTTCAGTCGATTGTGACCCGATACCTCCATGTCCCGAGCCATCTGGCGTAATTCTTCCAGCTTCTTTTTTTCAAGTCTTGCAATATCCATATCTTATTCCTTGCCGTTTGCAATATTCGAGAAACGCATTAGTTTTTCCCATCGGTGCCGAGTTGCTATTTCACGCACCGTACCAGATGCAGAGCGCATGACGAGCGAATGAGTACGAGCACCGTTACCATAGTATTTGACTCCATCCACTAACTCGCCATCGGTAATTCCCGTGGCTGCAAAGAAGCAGTTTTCGCTTCGCACCAAATCATCCATACTCAATACCACATCGAAATCGAATCCCATGGCTCTGCCACGCTCAATTTCGTCATTGTTGCGTGGCCATAGCTTGCCCTGCAATTCTCCACCCATGCAACGGAGCGCACAAGCAGAGATAACTCCTTCCGGAGTGCCTCCAACTCCCATCAACACATCTATGCCTGAGTCAGGCCAAGCAGTCATCACAGCACCCGCGACGTCGCCATCCGTTATCATACGTATGCGAGCCTTTGTAGCACGGAGTTCCAAAATCAACTGCTCGTGACGTGGACGATCGAGCACGACGACTGTAAGATCAGCTACATCACATCCCTTAGCTTCAGCAATACGACTCAAGTTTTCCATCGGGGAAAGCTCGACATCGATAACGCCTTTTCCAACCGGACCAACAGCTATTTTCTGCATGTACACAAAGGGTCCTGGGTCAAACATACTACCACGGTCAGACACTGCCACAGTAGCTAGAGCATTTGCACGACCGAGAGCAAGCAACCGAGTACCATCTATGGGATCTACAGCTATGTCAACTTCTGGAGAACGACCTGTCCCTAAGCGTTCACCGTTAAAGAGCATTGGGGCATCATCCTTTTCTCCCTCTCCTATAATGACAGTCCCATCCATATCTATACTATTCAGCATAAGCCGCATTGCCTCTACTGCTGCGGCATCACTACCATTCTTATCATTGCGACCCATAAAACGCCCGGCCGCTAGTGCAGCTGCTTCAGTCACCTGCACTAGTTGTAGTGCAAGATTACCTACCGGATTAGACCTTTCCATCTACTCTCTCTCCCTTCTTGAAAAAAGTCATTCAACACCGAAACTCAACCAACACAGTACAACTCACCGCAATTCCATTTGTGGATATCACCGGCACAATAGCCTCATTCTTTCTCGACAACAATGAAATATCAGGAGAGAACGATCCAGAAAATATAATAATAGCTGACTGCACAGGCCGGCAGCCACGAATCAATTCGATCCAGAACACCGCCATGAGCAGACAACAAACTGCCGCTGTCCTTGATTCCAACCTGACGCTTTAACATTGAAACACCTAAGTCTCCCACCGGACCAGCCAGTGCAACTAGCACACCAATCAACACACCTTCGCGCCACCCAATAACTTCCGGAGACACGCCACCAACGCGACGCCAGATTTCAGCCAACACCGCCCCGAAAATTACTCCCGCAAGCACGCCGCCAATGAAACCTTCCCAAGTTTTATTGGGACTTGTACGGGGTGCCATTTGGCGCCTACCTAGCCAACTGCCGATGGCATATGCACCGGTATCGGAAATCCACATAGCAGGCAGCACGATAAGAGTCCACCATACTCCATTAGGCAGCAAACGCAGCGCTAACAAGTGCCCGCCTAGTCCACCCAAATAGATAGGTACTGCAAGAGTCATAGCCCAATCCTGCAGGGGCGTGCGCGATCCAGTCTCAAATGCGAAAACATGCCATGCAGTAGCACATAGCAAAAGCACTACTACAATAGGGATCATCCAGTGACCATTGTTAAGGACTACTGCACCTGCTAATGCCCACACACCGACAAAACTTATCCACATTGACTGTCGTATATCTGCAAGACGGGCAATACGCCTAAATTCCCATGTGCAGATAGTCAGCATCACCATCACCAAACCAATGTAAAACCATCCGCCCAGTTGAACAACCCAAAGAAAAACTGGCACCAGAACAACTGCGATTAGTAATCGCTGGCGCAGCATTACTCCACTTGTTCGGACACTAACCCAAAGCGACGCTCACGCTTACTGAAAAACACAAGTGCTTCGCGTAGCTTATCTTCGTCAAAATCAGGCCACAGGGCGGGCGTGAAATACCATTCTGAATAAGCACCCTGCCAAACCAGAAAATTGCTAATCCGATATTCACCGCTAGTCCTAATAATGAGATCAGGGTCCGGCTGTCCACTAGTGTACAAATGCTCGCTAATCACTTGCTCAGTAATTTCTTTCGGTTCTAATTCAGCACACATGATACGCTGAACTGCGCGTACCATTTCGTCCCGACCGCCATAGTTAAAGGCCACATTAAGTACAAGTCTATTGTTATCACGTGTGCTTTCCACCGCATGTCGAATCCTACGTACTAGGCGCTCATTGACCCCATCACAGCGTCCCAGATGGCGGATTTGGACACCGTTGTCATGCAATGACCTCAACTCTCGTTCTATCATATTTTCCAGTAGCGCCATGAGTCCCGACACTTCCTCCGGAGGACGACGCCAGTTTTCTGTAGAAAAAGCGTAGATGGTAAGATACTTGATGCCCAATCGAACGCACTCTTCAATAATCTTGCGTAAATTGTCAGTGCCCGCACTATGACCTGCCAGCCTGGGCAATCCACGCTGCTTCGCCCAGCGGCCATTGCCATCCATGATGATGGCTACATGCCGCGGGATGACCATCAGGGGGTCATTGTCTTCGGACGCAGACATTACGGAATTGCTGTAATTTGACAGATCTTCGTGGTGACGGGATGCGCCAATCCCAAATTGTCTGTGGCGCTTTTCACTATTAAGACTATTATACCCGCATTATCTCATCGTGTTTGTTCTCTCCAAGAACATTTACATCTTGGATTAATTCATCTGTAATCCGTTGTAGATCCTTCATCCCAATATGCATTTCATCTTCAGAAATTAGATTGTCTCGCTCAAAATCACGTAAATCCTTCTGAATGTCACGACGTACATTTCGCACTGCTATACGAGCATCCTCCACTCTCTGACCCACGACACGCGTTAACTCTAGCCGACGCTCCTCTGTCAACTCCGGAATAGAAAGTCGGATGATTTTACCATCATTGTTAGGGGTTAGCCCCAGTTCTGATGCCTGAATGCTGCGCTCTATCTCCGCCAAAGAGCTCGCATCGAAGGGACGGATAACCAGCAGACGTGCCTCTGGCGCACTGATTGTAGCTAATTGGTTCAGCGGTGTCATCTGCTCATAATAATTGACCATCAACTTTTCTACTAGCACCGGCGAGGCACGCCCCGTTCGAATTGTTGCCAGTTCATCTCGCAGTACATTCAACGAGGCCTGCATTCGCTCAGAGGCATCTTGCATTGATTCCTTAATCATTGTTTAGAATTCCCAAGATTTACCATCCCGTCACAGAACATCGCAACCCTGACCAAACAAACTGGTCTTGCATATTGACAAGTACCCTAGACCAACAACTTAACGGACAAGGGATCCTGATAACTTAGTGGCTAACCAATGTGCCCACCTGATCACCCATTACAGCCTTCAGTAGACTGTTTTCATCCCACAAATCCAAAACCAAAATAGGCATATCGTTGTCCATACACAACGAAAGAG
>JAKUPR010000041.1 GCA_022450585.1 Anaerolineales bacterium
CTAATACGGCCAACGCAAGAGCCGTGACTTGTGCTCGCTCCCTGATGACACCCACATTGCCGCCGCCAAAGTTCCACTCTCACAGCCAATCGTTACAGCAAGGCAAGGAGATACGCCTGAAACAATTGCTGGCTGAATGGGTACACACAGGATACAGACATAGTGCGATGGTCACCAGACCAGGAGAGTGTAGTCAACGTGGTGGCATCATAGATGTCTGGCCACCCACTGACACATTGCCAACGCGAATTGAGTTGTTTGGCGAACAGATTGAAAGCATGCGCCGCTTTGACCCTGCCACACAACGCTCCAGGGAGGCAATCACAGTAGTACACGTCCATCCAGCGCGAGAGGCCTTACCTGGAGATGGTCCAGAGGCCGCTCGCAGACTTAAGGAAGATTGGCTTGCGATTAATCAGGATGAAATACCAATTGAGCACCATACCGATTTTGAAAACCTTGCTAACGGAGCAGACTTTCCGGAATTGGAATATTATCTTCCATGGCTCCATCCAGAATCCGGGACATTGCTCGATTATCTACCAGAAGGGTGCCTCATAATTGTAGATAACTGGCAATCTTTCCTCAATGCCGTACAGGAATATGAACAGCAATACCTGCGTTGGAGCACTGAGCAAACAGAGATTATAGCCTTACCCAATGAGCGTTCTAACACATTGACATCATGGTCGGAAATTCAAGATCAAATCTCAACACACCCAATCCTAGTTTTAGGTGGCATGGACCACGAACCTCAATGCAAACTGGGTGCCAGTTTTACACCCGTCCCTCGACACGGTGGAAAAATTGAATCCCTTCTGGAATACCTCGAGACTAAAACGAGACAGAAAGAAATCACCGTCGTGGTCACCCATCAGGCAGGCCGCATCTCAGAACTATGGGACGACCGATCTAAATCAGCACCTGATGTAATTCCTGATACAGTCACCACAACCAAAAACATATTGGATCTCCCATCAGGCAAAAGTCCAGTATTCGTTCACGGTTCGATAGCAGCAGGATTCACCCTTGCACAGTCTTCACTAAATGTGTTATCTGACGACGAAATTTTTGGATGGAAAGGGCCGAAACCACGACGTCCACCTGCTCAGCAGGCAGTAACAACTCCGGAAGATTCATTTACAGATTTCACATCCGGCCAACTAGTAGTGCATATAGAGCACGGCATTGGACGCTTTCTGAGATTGGTATCACGGACCATCAACAAATTGCAAGACGAATATCTACAAATCGAATACGGCAGTGGAGACAGCCTCTACGTACCTATAACTCAGACAGACCGCCTAACCCAATACGTAGGTCCCAACAGTAAGACGCCAAAACTCTCACGCCTAGGATCGTCAGAATGGATGCGAGTGCGCCAAAACACTAGCGGCGCCGTGGAAGAGGTAGCAAGAGAACTCCTATCGCTGTATGCAAAACGCGAGGCAGCATCTGGACACGCATTTGCCGCAGACACCGCATGGCAAGCTGAACTGGAGTCTTCATTCCCTTATGACGAAACAGAAGACCAGCGTAGAGCACTCGCGGACGTCAAACGGGATATGATGCGAGCGCAGCCAATGGACCGCCTAATCTGCGGCGACGTAGGATATGGCAAAACAGAAGTGGCGCTGCGAGCTGCGTTTAAGGCCGTGTTGGATGGCAAGCAGGTTGCCATATTAGTTCCGACTACGGTTCTCGCACAACAACACTTTCACACCTTCCGGAAACGCCTAGCATCTTTTCCAGTCCATATAGAAATGCTATCTCGCTTCCGCAGTAGACAGCAACAAAAAGAGATCATCATCGCTCTGGCAGAAGGAGAGATAGATATCGTCATCGGAACCCACCGCCTAGTGCAATCGGACATATCATTCAATGATCTCGGCCTAGTGATTATTGACGAGGAGCAGCGTTTTGGGGTGACTCACAAGGAACATCTCAAGAAACTTCGTGCAAGCGTCGACGTCCTGACGCTCACAGCCACACCTATTCCACGCACACTATATATGAGCCTAACCGGTGCTCGCGACATCAGTACTATAAATACCGCGCCAGCGGATCGTCTACCAGTGGAAACCCGTGTATCCACTTATTCCAAGCAACTCCTCCGCCAGGCAATAATGCGTGAACTCAATCGATGTGGCCAAGTATATTATGTGCACAATCGCGTACAAACAATCGGAGTAGCCGCAACTAAACTGGCCGCAGAAATACCAGAGGCTCGAGTAGTCACAGCACACGGTCAAATGCCGGAAAAGAAACTTGGGCACACAATGAACGACTTTGTGCAGGGAAAATACGACGTGTTGGTGTGCACGTCCATTATTGAAAGTGGTCTTGACATACCTAACGCCAACACACTAATAGTGGACAACGCAGACATGTTTGGACTTGCACAGCTTTATCAATTGCGCGGCCGTGTAGGCCGTGGAGCAAACCAAGGGTACGCTTATCTACTCTATCGTGATAGTGGTATCCCTAATATCACCCTTGAAGCCCATAACCGTCTACAAACCATTGCCGAACAAACTGGGCTTGGGTCGGGATATGATGTCGCAATGCACGACCTAGAAATGCGAGGAACTGGCGACATCATAGGTAAACGCCAACACGGTCACATCGCCGCGGTCGGCTTCCATCTTTACGCACGCCTTTTACGCAAAGCAGTACAAAGACAAAAGGAACGCTCAGTCGGCAATAACCATACCGGCCAAGGAGAATCAGACCTTTCTCTAGTATCAGTTGAACTGCCATTTCATGCAGCTCTACCTGCGCACTACATAACCGACCGCGATATACGCATACGACTGTATCGACGAATGGCCGAAATGGACAACGAACTCGAGATCAAGACAATGCTAGCTGAGCTGACCGACCGCTTCGGGTCAGCGCCCCAAGAGGTCCATAATTTAATTTTTCAGCTGCGGGTGAAATTGCGTGCGCACCACGCCCACGTAGAATCTATAGGATGCGAACAGGAAAAGATATCCTTGCTTTATCCACAGTCGGATAATAAAAGTATACGCGCCAAACTGCTGGCTGCCCTGCCGCCTGGCACACGGATAGCACGTGGAAAAATACTCTTGCCAACAACTGGCATCCAGAATGAGTGGCAACATCACTTGCTGCACTCCTTGAAAGTCCTAGCTGCAACAGATTGACGTCAATCTCTCTCTTTGGTACACTGGAAGCTTAGTAGTCACTGGTTAGCACCATCGCCAATCCCATGCGTCTTTCTCCACTCCTGACAACAATCACAGCCCTGTTATTCAGCGTCGTACTACTGACAACAGTTTGGCTATGGCTCCGCCCATCCGGTCAGATACTCCGCATGGCTGACTTTGGACTAGACACTCTTTCTCCAAACGCTGACGGCATAAACGATGTCACCAAAATCAGCTACCAACTACAGCGCCCTGCCCGCGTGTCCATCTATCTAATAGATGAAAGAGGCATACGCTTTCAATTACGCAGCGAGCAACCACGTTCTGCGGGTAAGCACCAGCTACTGTTCTCTGGAATCGTCAAGGGGTTTACCTTGGAAAAAGAGGAATTCGAGGGCGACATTCTGGCACGCGTGTTACCCAATGGCACATTCACATGGATAATAGAGGCACGGATCGACAGTCAACATGAAGAAATTACCGGAGTACTTTCCGTAATTGACGCAGACAACAGATTACCGGAGATGCGCGGCTTCAGTGTTTCGCCACAACTCTTCACACCTAACCGAGACGGGATTAGTGACCGCGTCTGGGTAAACCTATTTCTAACTAAAACAGCCCAAGTTAGCGTCAATCTCATAGATAATGAGGGCAATAATCGCCCGATCGCAGAACGCGCAGGGGATATCAGACCCAATGATCCCGGTCTGCACACCTTCGAATACGAGGGTGGGGTCGATTTGGGTGTCAACCCGCCTCCAGATGGTGTATATAAAGTAATCGCATTTGCCGAGGACGCAATCGGCCAGAAAACACGGGTAGAAAATCAGCTTACTATTGAAAACGGCGGTGTTCCTCGGGCCGACATAGTCAACGCGGAAGTCCAATTCTCTAATACGACCATTGTCCAGGGAGAACAACTTTCTTTCAGCCTTACGGTCGAGAATTATGGCGCAGCGCCTATTCGTACCAGTGGCCCGGACCCAGGATATATATATGCTCAACATGAGAACGCCAACTCCCACGGATGGTACGAGGAATCAGGAGCCTGGCGCGTTGGCATAGATTGTGACACCTGCATCCGGGACTACCCGTGGCGTTGGGCCCTAGGAACACGCAATGAACTCACAAAAATCGGTGAGCATTGGTACCTGATGCCTGGGCAGCGTGCAACAGTCAGAGGAGACATTACCATAACAGACATTCCCTCTCGAAACCCTCTGTATTTCTGGGCTGGCCTGATTCACGAAGACGTGGAGGTATCCAACATCAATAACCGAGTGGATCCGCACTTTATCACCATCGTTCCAAAGAAGTGATTAGTCAAAATGTCTGCTTCTGAGAAACGCACACTCCCGGGAGTTCAAAACCTTACCACTAAGCGCCTAGCTAACCTGCCATGGTGGGGATTAGTCATACTGCTAGCGGCAGTTTTCTTCGTATATAGTTTCGCCACGGATCAGCGCTATCAAGAGGTGATAGAGAAATTGATTGTTGGAGTACGGCTTACGGTACTCGTAACCATTGTGGCCTACGCCTGCGCCATTACAATAGGCCTTTTCACCGGGTTGGGGCAACTCTCTACAAATGTGATCGTGCGCAATACGGCACTTCTCTATGTGCAGATAATCCGCGGCGTGCCCATAATAGTGCAGATTTTTTACACAGCTTTCGTTATTGTTCCCGCTGCAATTAGTGCAATAAACCTACTGGGAAATCGACTAACAGACGGTGGATTACTGCCATCTGAGAACATGCTTTCTGCTCTGTCAGTTCGGGATGTGAGTTTCATGACGCGCGGTATAATCGCCCTCGCCATTTCGTACGGTGGATTCTCATCTGAGATCTTCCGCGCAGGTATACAATCGATTTCCGTAGGACAGGTTGAAGCAGCATCTGCACTTGGACTGACGCGTTGGCAGTCATTACGTCTCATTATCCTACCTCAGGCCATCCGACGCGTTTTACCACCCCTAGGAAACGATTTTATTGCTATGCTGAAAGAATCATCACTCGTGTCCGTCTTAGGAGTTAACGAAATCACTCATTTGGGAAAGAAATATGCCGCAGCTTCCTTTCGTTTTCCCGAAACTTATAATACACTTGCATTTCTCTATCTAAGCATGACATTGATGCTTTCTATGGGTGTGAAAGCTATGGAAAGAAAACTTGGGAACCCAGGCAAATAAGGAATAAGAGGCAACAATGCGTCTATGCAATCGTCAAATCAATTGTCGCGTCTTATTTAAACAGCATACAACGGTGAAGTAGTACAATAAGATATCAGAAAGTTATAGGGTAAGTATTTGGAGGAAACATGAGAAGCCTTGGAAGAAACATGAGGAGTTTAAGAGGAAAGAAAATGAAAAAGCCATTCGCAGTTCTAAGTTTTCTAGTGGTAATGGCCATGATATTTGCGGCCTGTACACCAGCTGCTGAAGAAGCACCAGCTGCTGAAGAAGCACCAGCTGCTGAAGAAGCCGAACAAGAATTCCAAATCGGCCTGGTCACTGACGTGGGTGAAGTCGACGACAAGTCCTTTAATCAGTCGGCATGGGAAGGCACACAGGAAGGAGCCTCCAATGTTGGCGGCACAGCAAACTACATCGAAACTCAGGATGCCAAGGACTACGCAGCAAATATAGGAGAATTCGCCGAGCAAGGCTACGACGTGATAGTGACTGTCGGTTTTGCCCTCGGACAGGCCACCATTGAGGCCGCTGCGGAGTACCCTGATGTAGACTTCATCGGTGTAGACCAAGGCCAATGGGGTGGAGAAGTTCCTGGTGTGGCGGGCCTGATCTTCCCTGAGGCAAAAGCAGGGTTCATGGCGGGCGCACTAGCAGCACATATGTCCGAGACCGGTACCATTGCCGCTGTACTCGGAACCGATCTAGTGCCACCTGTAGTCTTTTTCAAGGAAGGTTACGAGAACGGCGCGCGCTATGTAAACCCTGATATCAACATTATCTCAACCTACCATCCTGGTGGACTGGATGTAGCCTTTACTGACCCAGAATGGGGTGCTTCAACCGCAGCCCAGGCCATAGACCAGGGCGCGGATGTGATCTTCGGTGCAGGCGGAAAGACGGGAAACGGAGCACTTATAGAAACGGCTAACCGCGATGGAGTGTACTGCATTGGTGTAGACACAGACCAATGGGGCACTGTACCGGAAGCCCACTCCTGTTTGATTAGCAGTGCTATGAAGCTAATTGACGTGGGCGTGGTGGAATTAATTGGTATGTCCCACAGTGGCAACTTCCCCAGTGGTAACTTTGTGGGCGGATTTGGTCTAGCCCCCTTCCATGACTTTGATAGCACCGTGCCGGCGAATGTCAAGACAAATTTGGACGACATACGCGCAGGATTGGTGGATGACTCGATCAATCCGATGGAGGTCACGCTACCCGACCTCGGTGGACGCACCATTCAAATCGCGGTTGAGAACGCATACCTTCCCTTCAACTACGTCGATCTTGACACCGGCGAGGCCAAGGGCTGGGACTATGACGCGGTGAATGAAATCTGCGATCGACTCAATTGCACACCTGAATGGATTGAATTTGGGTGGGACACGATGATTGCGGCAGTAGCTGAGGGCCAGTTTGATATGGCCACAGATGGTATCACCATAACTGAAGAGCGCAAAGAAATCGCTGACTTCTCTGATGGATATATAGCTACCGAGCAGCGCATGCTCGTGAGATTAGGAGAGGATCGCTTTGCAAGTGCGGATGAGCTTGCCGCAGACGATAGCTTAATTCTAGGCGAACAGGTCGGTACCACAAACTACGACACAGCCGTAGCCCTGGTGGGCGAAGACCGCGTCATCGCCTTTGATGACTTCGGCGTAACAGTGCAGTCCCTCATCGCCGGTGACGTAGATGCAGTGGTAATTGACGAAACCGCCGGTCAGGGTTACCAGGGTGAGAATGCCGATAAGGTGGAACTAATTGGCGACTCGCTGTCTAGTGACTGGCTAGGATTTATCTTCCCCAAAGGGAGTGACCTTGTCGGGCCAATTAACGCGGCCCTTGCTTCCATGAAGGGTGATGGGACACTCGCTGAAATCAACGGCCGTTGGTTTGGGTCTGATTTCACGCTAACCTATGATGACATAGACTGCGGCGCTTACTGTCCGCCGGAAATCGGTACCGATGAAAATCCGATCATATGGGCATTCGTTCCGTCCGGAGAGATGGACCAAGTAGTTGCAGGCGCCGGAGAGTTAGGAGAGATGCTCTACGATCAGAGCGGCCTAGTCATTGATACCCTAGTGGCGACTGACTACGCCGGCGTGATAGAGGCCATGTGTGCGGATGAACCAAAAGCACAGATCGGATCCCTGGCGACATTCTCCTATCTACTGGCGAATGAGAAATGCGGGGTGGAGGCAGAATTAGTCGCCGTACGATACGGGAGCGCAACCTACAAGGGGCAAATCTTCGTGCGCAATGACAGTGGCATCACTGATCTTCCGCAACTTGCTGACAAGACCTTCTGCCGGCCCGATCCACTCAGCACTAGCGGTTGGATCGTTCCCAGTATACAGCTTCGCGCCGCTGGAGTTGATCCAGATACAGACTTAGCTGAAATCGTGGATGCCGGCGGACACAGCGCTTCAGTGGCCGGTGTATACAACGGTGACTGCGATGCAGGAGCCTCCTATGTTGATGCACGTGGCAACATTGAAGAGGACAACCCAGACGTCATGGACGTTCTCGAGGTCATAGCAACCTCAGTTGATATACCCAACGACGGAGTTCAATACGCCCCGGGCGTATCACGTGAAATACGTGACCAAGTGAATGACGCTCTGATCGCGGTTATGCAAACTGAAGAAGGCGTAGCAGCAATGGACAAAGCTTATCAATGGACAGAGTTGGCATTACATGACAACTCATTCTACGATGATTTCCGGCAGCTTCTGGATGCAGCGGGTATGGCACCCGAGGACCTAATGACGGATTGATTATCCTAGTGACGGCCGTTAGACTTCCGTTGGCATATGGGGGGACTTTTTGTCCCCCCATATTTGTTTGATGCATTGGTGAGGAGGATGCTGCATGCTTGAAGTAAGCAATCTGACGAAAGTTTATGCCGATGGCACAGTTGCACTGCGTAATGTTAGTTTCCAAGTAGAAGATGGAGAGTTTCTAGCCATAATTGGACTGAGTGGATCCGGAAAATCCACTCTCCTACGATGCATTAATCGTCTCATTGATTCAACTGAGGGTAGTGTCACCTGGAATGGTGTTGAACTGACTGACCTGAAGGGTGATAATCTACGCAAAGCTCGTCGACAAATTGGGATGGTGTTTCAACAATTTAATCTGGTGAAGCGCTCGTCGGTTCTCACCAATGTATTGGCCGGACGACTGGGTTATACGTCTACATGGTCAAGCCTAGGTGTGCGTACCTTCTCCAAAGAAGATCAAGAGAAAGCCATGCAGGCCCTCGAACGTCTTGACATCACTGCCCAAGCCCACAAGCGTGCAGATGAGCTGAGCGGGGGACAGCAACAAAGAGTAGGAGTTGCTCGAGCATTGATGCAGGACCCGAAGATGATACTGGCGGATGAGCCTGTAGCCAGTCTAGATCCAGTGCTGGCCCACTCCATCCTAGGACACATTGAACGTCTCAACCAAGAAGATGGCATTACCATTTTGTGCAGCCTACACTACCTTGATCTCGTACAGCGATATGCGACCCGTGTCGTCGGACTACGCGACGGACAGATAGTGTACCAGGGAAGCCAAGCGGACATTCAGGCAATGACTGACAGAGAGTTTCGGGATATTTACGGCGAGGACGCTGAACGCGTCGGAAATCTTACCGGTAACACACATGTCCCCGGTGAAGATACCTGATGAGCCTCCGCACACGCCCACCAGAAATCAGAGATCCAAGCTTGGTCTCAGCACCAGTGGCAGCGCTGCTCTCACTGGTTCTTCCCGGTCTGGGTCAAATGATGGCCCGATCTGTACGGCGAGGTTTAACAATGCTTTTCAGTTTAGTCTCCAGCATTGCATTGCTAGTTTGGAGAATCCAAGTAGTTGCTCGGCGGGAGGTAGAGTTCTCAGCGCAGACCGCCAAAGCCTACGATCTGCAGCCTACATTACTGTATCTGACGATTGCCATAGCTCTGGTCTACCTCTGGACGGTGGTAGACGCATACTTACTTGCGCTCCGGACCGAGTCGCGGCAGTCGGCTGGCCCATTCATACTTATACTGGCTGTTTTCTTTAGCTTGGGTTGGCAAATCAGTGAGATAGATTGGGTGTCATTTGCAACGCAGTTGGAGGACGGAAAACCAACTATCGCAAAGATTATGTGGCCGTGGGAAAGAGCATTACATTATCCGGAAGAGCATTTAATAGTCCACACGATCGTGGAGGTTCCCTGCATAGGTAAGGGGCCAGCCGACTCTCGCTCTCCAAACGATGAGCCTTCCATAGATGTGCAACCAAAATGCGGTATGCTCACTACACGCGATACTGAAGGGACCACCATTTCTGTTGCAGGCAGAAATCTTCAACCGACTACCGAAACAGAGATCTGGTGGAAAGACCCAGAAAATCAGGAATTCCGACAGAGAGAGGGTGGCGATTCAGTAGTGGTTACAACTGATAGCACTGGCGGCTTCCAGGTTGATATTTTAATGCCCAAACGTTTAGTTGGTACCGCAAGTGGGCGCGACTATACCGTGGCCACTAGAGAAGCAGACGAGTGGGAATTACAGGCTCGACAGCTGGCGAGTGTCGGGGAGGCTGAGTGGAGTGCCGAAATCAAGTTGATAGTCGAGAAAATGGTCGAGACCATTTTCCTGGGGATGATGGCGACATTCTTTGGCGGAATATTAGCCATACCCTTCAGTTTTCTTGCAGCACGCAACCTAATGTCAGCTTCACCACTAACTCTGGCGGTATATTATCTAGTACGAACCGTAATGAACATAGTACGGTCAATAGAGACAATAATATGGGCGGTGATATTCGTGGTTGTAGTCGGACTTGGTCCCTTTGCAGGAACCCTAGCATTGACGATACACTCTATAGCAGCTCTAGCAAAACTTTACTCTGAGGCGATCGAATCTATCGACCCGGGTCCTATCGAGGCTATCCATGCTACAGGAGCCAACTGGATACAGACAGTGATCTACGCAGTCGTGCCACAAATTGTGCCTCCATTCGTATCGTTCACAATATACCGATGGGATATCAATGTACGTATGTCCACCATCATTGGTTTAGTAGGAGGTGGAGGAATAGGTTTCCTGCTGGTACAGTGGATTCGACTGCTAGATTATCGAGCAGCTGGTATAGCAGTGTGGTTTATTGCCGTGACAGTGGCAATACTTGATTACATAAGCTCAGAGATTCGTGAACGCTACACATAATCATCCGCTCCCGTCCCACGACTTAGCCGTTCCATGGCTAAGTTTTGATAATAGCGTCATACACCAGCAGGTCGCACCACGGAAACAATCTTAGCTATTGACCACCAGAGCAAGTATAAGATCAGGACTACAGCGAAATCTAGCACAGGAATACGCACGATTTCGTGGATGGAACCAATATTCCCAATAGATCCATAAGACGCTAAAAGTGCCAAAACATATATGCCAGCAAGAAGAGAGCGAGCTCGCACACTAAGTCCCAGACCATGCATTTGAGTTAGAATAAACATAGCCCCAAATCCAAAACCAAACATTCTCCAACTGCTGCTAGGTTGGTTAATTGCCACTAACACTCCATGAGGAAGTACTAACATCTCCAAAGTTAGAGTCCACCACCGGTTGACATGTGCACGATTAAAGATGAGTATTGATTGACCGAACAACATAAACATGTAGAAAAACCCTGCTAGGTGGCCTGTGGTGGCTTCAGTAGGATGATACCAAAACGTGTAAATTATCGCCCAAGAAAATAGGTATCCATGATACTCTTTTACCATCTTTATAAAGCGCCGATCGAACCGCAAACTTCTCCTGAATAATAGACCTCTCCGAGGTACTTCTAAGATAAGAACCACCATCAGCATCAATGCCACTGACCCGAGCGCCGTAATCTCAGGTACGTCTTGAGCAAGGCCGTCATAATATAGATGCGTCTGTACCACATGCAATATAATGAATACTCCGTTACCTGCTAGCATTGCCCAATTCTGCCATCTGAAACCTACTTGGTAACGGGGGCGTTCACGACGTGCCGCATATATGACACCCCATACAAATAAGTTGTGAAGAACATACCCGCCCCAAGCAGTTATGCGAGCAACAACGGTAGGTTCTACTAAACGCCAAGGATAAGCAAAGGGGACTGTTGGCCCAACTATGACAAAACCAGCCAGGCGGGCACCCGTCATAGCAATTATGCTAGTAAGGACAGCCGCTAGCACTGTGCCAACAAAGATAGTGTTACGGGTACCGCTATACCAATGATGCAAAACTGTGATACCTAAAGAGTGAGCGGGAGCTCTCGAATGCGTATACCGGTTGCAGCAAATACCGCATTAGCCACGGCAGCTGGAACAGGTCCAATAGCAGGCTCACCTACTCCCTTGGGCGGACGATCACTGGGAACAAGGTCAACGACTATCTCAGGTACTTCGTCCATTCTAAGCAAAGGGTAACCATCGAAGTTTCTGGCAACAGGTTTCCCTTCCTTGAAAACAATTGCCTCTTTCAAAGCAGAACCTAAACCCCAAATGATATTACCCTGAACTTGGTTGATAGCACCATCAGGATTAACTACCAGACCAGCATCCATTACAGCCCAAATCTTAGTAACACTAATGGACTCGTTTTCCACTTTCACCTGTGCTATCTGGGCAACTACAGTACCATAATCAACGCAACAGGCTACACCCATAGCACTACCATTCTCAGTAACACCCGGCCAAGATGCCAGGCCTGCCACACTATCAAGCACAGTACTAACACGATGTCCATCTTCCCCAGTAAGCTGTTCGATCCTAAAAATCAAAGGGTCCTTCCCTGCAGACACAGCTAGCTCATCGATAAAACTTTCTGTGGCAAAAGTATTCGCCAACAGACCCAAACCTCGCCATGCAGAGGTACTCACTGGAAGGTCAGCTCGATGAGCATACAATGATATATTTGGGATCCCATAAATAGGGTTCATACCTCGAGTAGCAGCAAAATCAGACCCGACCACAGACGCAGCCAGTGAAGGAAAATCTGAGAACAAAACATCACCACTGGATTGCCTATGTTCAGACAAAGAACATGCCCGTCATCACCTAGAACAGCGCGTATTTTGTGTTTTGTCGGTGGTCGAAAACGGTCAAGAAAAAACTCCTCTTCACGCGTCCAACCTACGTGCACAGGCAAACTGGTCTCAAATGCAAGAATAGCTGCCTCCACTGCTGACTCTACCCTCTGACGACGTCCAAAACCACCTCCGAGATATGTCGGGGTCACATCGACACGTTCCTGATCTAATCCCAGAGCATCAGCAACTGCTTGAGCGGTCTGATTGGGAAACTGCGTAGGAGCACGAACACGCATAATTCCATCACCATCCATATGCGCAAATGATGACTGGGGCTCCAGCGGTGCAGTCGCTGCCATTGGCGTACTGTATTCAGCAACAATTACTTCTTCAGAGGAGGTGAACGAACGCTCAGGATCGCCAACATGCTTAACTTCTATTGCATCGTCTGAATCCGGATCAAGGATAGCCTCGATATCAGACTGATCAACTGTTTGAGGGTAGTCCCACTCTATTGCCATTGCATCCACCGCGTTCCAGGCATCTTCACGGGTCTCAGCCACAACGGCAATAAGGTCATCTCTGATCACTACCTGTACTACGCGTGGCATAGAAACGGCGACATCTTTGCTTACCTGTTTAGCAGTAGCCCCAACAACACGCGGCCTAGCCACAGCACCAAAGTAAGTATTCCCACTTGATGCGCTCATGTCATAAGCATACACAGGCTCAGAAGTCAGCTTAGTCTTCACATCAACCCGCGCTACCGATTGGCCAATAATCCTGAATGTATCACTACTTCTCAGAGGAGCATCCTCTTGCGGTTCGTCCCATTCTCGATCAAGACGAGCTGCTTCAGCCAAAGTAACCTCCTCAGTAGATTCGGAGGTAACAAAAACACCTTCAATCAGACGCATTCTGGTGCCTGTCCATTCCTCGGCCGCCTCTGTCAGCATGACTCTGTAGTTGGCCGCCAACTGGCGCAGCGGACTATACAGACCGCTTACGCTTGAACTTCCCGCTGTACCAAAGCTATCTACCGGACCGACGAGGGTCCCAGCCTGATGCACACGAACATTTTGCCACGGCAATTCCAATTCTTCAGCTGCTAATTGCCCTAGGGCGGTATGTACACCCTGACCCATCTCCACTTTTGGCACATAGAGATGAAGTAGATTGTCCTCAGAGAATTCAAACCATAATTGAGGATTGCCATCCACACCTGCAGGAGTGGAACCACTCGATAAAAACTCAAAAACGCTACGACGCAGGTAGGGTAAACCTATAGGAATCCCGAGAGCCAACCCACCACTCAAGATACCCATTCCTATAAAGAATTTTCTCCGCGTCAATTTCCATGTTCTTGTCATAGATCTTGACTCGCAGATTTCTGAATTGCTAGCATAATTCTGTGGTAGCATCCGCATCTACAATAATTATTTCGCATTGCGACACGAATTTCCTCTTTGGTAGGTGTAGGATTTGCTTCCAGCAATGCGACTGCGGACATCATCTGTCCAGACATACACCAGCCACACTGCGGAACTTGAAGGTCAATAAAAGCTTGCTGCACTGGGTGCAATTTACCATCCTTCATAAGTCCTTCCACTGTTAGTATGGCAGAACCTGGTTTGAGAGTTCTGATAGTAGTTGTACAACTGCGAATGGGACGTCCGTCAACGTGAACAGTGCAGGCACCGCAAAAACCAGCACCACATCCATAGCGAGTCCCTATCAAACCTAATTCATCACGCAATACCCACAGAAGCTTGCGATTCAGGTCACGATCAGAAAACTCGTGGCTGTTACCGTTTATTATGAGCTGCATCGCCGGGAAATTCCACAAACACACAAAGCAAAGGTGCAAAATTCATGGTGCTTCTCAAGAACAGTATGATTATTATCCTAAGTCTCGGGGTACATCATTGCAATTAAAGGACAGAACCGTCGACATGCGTTGACTTTCATTCAACAAATGCTAATCAGGTTATGAAAGTTTTTATCTGTTTTATCTGCTGGTTCAGCAGTAATCCCATTCTATTTTATACGAAAAGAGACACGTCAGCGTCAGCAGCGTATTCTAGAAACGTAGCTGCCCCGCCAATCTCACAGCCATCGACAAAATCTTCGCGCTTAAAACCGAAAACATCCATCGTCATTTGGCAACCGATGAGACCCACTCCAAGTTCAACAGCCGTATCGCGGAGATCGCTAACCGCAGCAACACCCTTATTCTTAAAGGTCTGCTTCATAAGACCGGTAGCCACGTTATTGAAACCTGGGATGGACATTGCCGCCTGCGGTATAGGCCAATTGATGTTCTGGAAACCTTCTGGACCGAATGGCATTTTCATTGGCATAGCTGGATTTCCCAGCGGGCTGACTTCAGCCTCTACGTCATGCTTCAACAATGTAAGACCGTAAAAGGTAAAGAATACACCGACATCCCATCCCATCGCAGCTCCTGCAGTGGCAAGAATAAAGGGCGGATAAGCCCAGTCAAGCGTCCCTTTGCTCGCGATAAGCGCCAAACGTTTCGGAGCGTCTGAGTCAGTTTTAGACACATTTACCTCCCATGATAGTCATGTGGTGCGCTGAAAATGGAAGATGTACACGCCATCCTCCTCAGTGGACTCTAGTATCTCATGACCAGTCTGTCGCGACCATGCCTCCATATCTGGGGGTGCTCCCGGATCTGTTGAAATCATCTTGAGTACCTGGCCAACCTCGATTGTCTTTATGGCCTGCGAAGTTTTTACCACCGGCAGCGGGCAAAGCATGCCACTGCAATCTAATTCGCTGTCAACTTTTAGCGTGGTCATTTTTCACATCCTCTTGTGTTCATTGATTACCTGATAACGAACATTTTCTGCATAACGACCCTAATCAATTATGCTTTGTAGTCATCATATATTGTGTAGTGTACCACCTTTCTCGACAATTTTGTCTCCAAATTTTTATGTTGACACTCTGCTGCTTTTCTACAAAAGCACCACGATAGCTGGATTACTTATTTTGGATCCCGTTTAGGCACGGTCAAATAAATCTCCCCTAGCATCGGCGCACAGTAGAAAACGCGTTCGTAAAGACACACCTACCGTGAGAATAAATACTAAGTATTGGTGTCGTTTTGTACCTAATCACGCCGCTCTTACACAGCCTGGAGATTTACTTGATGATAGCCGATTTATGACGGCATCGGTCTAATCCAAATGTATGCGCTACTAGACACTGACAACAGGGTTATGCTCACCCGGCGTCCTGACCACTTCGATCAATCATTGCCTGCATGTAAAGCGCCTCATAGGCGCGCCCTGCTGCTGTCCAAGAAAATTCCAGTTCCATACCCCGCAGCTGCAATCCCCGCCATAATGATTGGTCCTCAAAACGATGTAGCGCTCTTTCTAGTGCAGAACTTAATGCCTCAGGGTTGAAGGCATTGAATACAAATCCGTTTCCAGCCGCCGGGTCCACATCGTAATCCTTTACCGTATCACGAAGCCCGCCGGTGGCGCGCACCAGTGGCACAGCACCATAGCGCAGCGCAATCATCTGCACCAAACCGCACGGCTCATAGCGAGAAGGAACCAGCAGCATATCTGCCCCAGCATAAATACGCCTAGCCAATCTCTCGTCGAAGCGAAATGAAAGAGCAACTCTGTCTGGAAATTCAACAGCCAATTGCTGCAGTTCTGCTTGTATACTCCCGTCTCCACTCCCAAGTAATACCAGCGCACTTTCGCTCCTCCGCAGCAGAGCGGGAAGCACCTGCACCAACAAGTCTAGCCCTTTTTGATGGTCAAGCCGAGAGACCACGCCTAGCAAAGGACCTTGACCAATACGTAATCCAACCTCCTGTTGGAGCGCATACTTGTTGTCCTCACGGTCCGACAGCGTGTCCATAGTGTAGTTTTTCGCCAGCATCACATCCTTTGCAGGGTCCCACTCGTCATAATGAACCCCATTGAGAATCCCACTTAAACTACCACTACGTGTGGACAGCAAACCATGCAATCCAGCGCCATGTTCCGGAGTCAGAATCTCCTTCGCGTACGTGGGACTAACCGCATTAATCCGATCAGATGCACGGATTGCAAGCGCCAATAATCCGGAACGCGCCAAGGTTGGCACAATGTCGTCAACAGCAGGATTGATACCGCCAAGCGCGAGCGCATCCGCCGCTTCATTGTATTGATAGACCAAATTGTGAATGGTAAGTACCCGGCCCGTTGCATGCCAGAATGGATCCTCGTTAGCATTCTCCTGCAGCCAGCGTAATGCCGCGCCCGGATGAGCATCATGGACGTGGACAACATCTGGCTGAAATCCCATGGCACGCACATGATGCAGAGTTGCCAGAGAAAAGAACACGAATTTTAATGCATCAATTGCCGCATTTTCACCATATACGCTTCCACTCGAGGCAACTGGCCTGCCGCCTATCAATAGGTAGGGAGTACCCTGAACTAACGTCTCAGTACAGCTCGATTCAACCTGAGATCGGCCCCATTTAACTGACAATATCGATTTTACAGACGGCGACTCCGAAACAAAATTATAATGAGGCAGTGCTACGCGCACATCATGACCCAGAGCACGCATACCAACTGGAAGTGCACCGACAACGTCACCTAGACCACCAACTTTTACCAGAGGGGTTGCCTCTGACGCCAACATAAGTATTTTCATCCTTTAATACACCAACCTACCTTTAGGAGTAGTTAGAATTCATTTAAGTCCCATTAAGTCCCATCCTAGGACTGTTAGAATGTCTACGCTATTATCAACATCCCGACAAAAATAGTCAATTCAACTCCGGAATATGGTTGATCGCAGAAAATCGCCAACTCAACTAGCGTACCCAACAATTATAGTGAAGCAGGTGCCTTTGAGACTAGCATTTCATAGGATACAATTTAGATATGTTGATAGTATCCAATACCAGACAGCAGGAAGTCCCCTCCGGCCGACCTAAACAATGCGCCGCATAGGTATTCTAACAGGCGGCGGGGATGCTCCCGGACTCAACGCAGTCATACGCGCGGTAGTTCGCACGGCGATGAACGAGTTTGATATGGAAGTACTCGGA
>JAKUPR010000042.1 GCA_022450585.1 Anaerolineales bacterium
CCGGTCCACGAGAGCCCCGGATGCAAGCTGAGAGATCACTATAACCACTGCGTATATTACGTAATTTCCAGTGACCCAACTGGCTTCCCACCCTTTGGCATCAGCGATATTGAGATGATTGAAGAACAAAGCGGTGCCTATAAAGCCCGGTGCAACCAACCCCGGCAACATTAGGTAAAACCGTGGGTCCCGGAGCACTTGCTGGCGGCTCCAACTTGATGTGTTATTTTCTTCGCTATCTTTTCTGTCTTTGACAGCAAAGCGTTTGAGGTGCGTCTTGTGTAATTGAACCCACCCTCGAAGTAGTCGTAATATGGTTGGAATACTTGTTATTGCGATTATTATGCCGAACCACCCATAGGTCCATCGCCAACCTATAGCAGAGATACTAGCCAGAGCCAGGAATGGCAGGATAGCTTGCCCGGCAGCGTCTCCTAATGATGCTATAGAAATTGCCCTACCTCGGTTATTGACAAAATATCTAGTCATGCTGGTCATTGCTGTGTGGGAGGCCAGTCCTTGTCCAGAGTGCCGTAACAGGAATATGCATAGTACTAATCCAACGGGCCCTGAAACGAATGCTGTCAATCCACATGCCGTGACTATGAGACCACAGACAGAAAGCGCGTACACTGGTAATCTGACTCGATCAATTAGGCCGCCAGACCAGGTCAACACTACTCCGCTGGCAAGCGTGCCTATCATGTACATTGTTCCCCAAGTGGTGTGACTCAGGTTGAAATCAGATTGGATTGCTGGGCCAAATACTCCGAACAAGAATGTCTGGCCGATACTAGAATAAAATGTCATTAGGAATCCAAAGCCCAGCAGGTTGGAGTTTTCAAAAAGTAGACGTTTGTATTGTAGGTTTTTCATTACTTCATATCATGCATTAGAGTACAAATGCTAAATGCCCGCGGCGCCGGATTGTATCTTATTTGTACAGTTGTGAGTAGTGTTCTTATTGGGTGGCATCACCAACTATCGATTTGGAGGCAAAACGGACCGATTCCATTTGAGTGGAACTACCTGTATTCAATTGATAACTCTTACCGCGAGGCTAGAGTTAAGCCTATTCGTGAACAAGAGCATCTGAAATATGCAAGAAAGTTGTTTGGCGGAAATGCGAGGTCTCTCAAGTCATCGACTATGGCATTAATATTGCACTAACCGGTATGTGATGCAAATATTAGAGACACTTTGGTTAAATGTAACTAGCCTGATTGAGCAGTTTGTAATCAAACGGACTGAATTTACTGCAGGAGGTCCGGATGCACTGAGATTAGTGGTGCCGCTAGTGGGGATCGGTTTGATTGTAGTGATTGGACGGGTGGTGTTTCGAACTGCACGGTATGTGGCATTTACGGCAGTATGCGGTGCGGCTTTCTACTTTTTACTGCGCGTTCTGTAAGTCGGCTGGGCACGAGGGTTTTAGGTTTTCACGTGTTTTTTAAAACGTGAAGCAAGCCGACTAGGTAATTCCCCGGTTATAAGGACGCTGTTATCTGTGTGTTCAACGGTGCTGACGACTGCCTGACGATGGAATAGCGAAATCAGGTCTCCGTTTGTGTATGGTAGATCCACGGTTATGTTTATTAGAGATTGGCGCAATATAGCTTGAATAGCCGTGTGTAAACGCGTAAGGCCAATGTGTGATAGTGCCGACACAGGAATACCGTCAGGAAATTTCGTAATTAGGATTTCAGGAATAACCTCGTTAGGGGATAGGTCCATCTTGTTGAAGACGGTAATTATTGACGCGTTTCCTACTCCTATTTGGGCAAGGGTGTCGTTTACCACTAGGGCCTGATGCGCCGCGTTGGGGTGCGAGGAATCAATGACATGAAGGAGAATGTCCGTCTCACTGATTTCTTCCAAGGTAGCGTGAAAAGCGGCGACAAGAGTAGCAGGCAATTTTTGGATGAAGCCTACTGTGTCTGTGAGCAAAAATGCAGGCCCGCCTGTGGCCTGTATTCGGCGAGTTGTAGGGTCCAGAGTAGCGAAAAGCCGGTCTGCTACAAGCACATTGGCATTCGTGAGTGCTCGAAACAAAGTGGATTTTCCTGCGTTTGTGTAACCAACAAGTGTAACAACAGGAACTCTAGAACGTCTGCGTTTCTGACGATGGCGTCCGCGGTGATTGCGTACCTTTTGCAGCTCCGTATTCAGGTGGGAAATACGCCGGGTGATTTCCCTGCGGTCTACCTCCAATTGAGTTTCACCTGGCCCGCGCAATCCAACTCCACCTATAGAGCCGGTTCGACCAGAAGCACCTCCGGCCTGGCGTGCAAGATGCGTCCACTGTCTTGTCAAACGTGGCAGCCTGTATTCGTATTGTGCGAGTTCTACTTGCAAAGCGCCCTCGCGAGTCTCGGCGTGGCTCGCAAAAATATCCAGGATAAGTGCCGAACGATCCAGCACCTGAGTTTTCTCTCCAAGGTAGCGTTCCAGTTCGCGTTGGTGTCTCGGTGAGAGCTCAGAATCGAAAACAACCAATTCGGCGGCGGTTTCGTCGATGAGTTCAACTAATTCGCTTAATTTTCCGGAGCCAATGTAAGTGGCGGAGTTGGGTTTGGCGAGCCGCTGTCTTAATGCACCCATCACGGCTAATCCAGCGGTAGATGCTAGCTGCGCGAGTTCCTGTAGCGATTCTTCAACGGGGATAAGCTGTTTAGTGCTGGTGAGCTCTACGCCGACTAGCAAGGCGCGCTGCAATGGTGATGCGGTTGGCAATGCGATTTTTGGCATTTGGGCTATTCTACTGTATAGGATGTGTTTGCAGGTGTAGTTGTCTGTATAGGCAAAAACTTAGTACTCAGGTGTCAGAAGTGAGTTTGCGAGTTGGCTCGAGCGATTTAAGCGCCCTGTTAGAGTACATGTTGTATCGTTCACGTTTAGTCCATTTCTTTCTCCCATTGGTGGGAGGTTCTAATGTTGGCATCAACCCAAAATTGGCCTTCATTGGTTGAAAAGTTGATATATCGGCGTGCGTGACATAGTGGCACAGTGCTCCCGACATTGTGTCACGAGGTAGCGTAACACAATGGTCGCCAGACATCAGGTGCGCAGCGTTTATGCCGGCTAGGAGTCCGGTCGCTACATTGCCTACGTATCCTTCGACTCCGGTGATTTGGCCTGCAAAAAATAAGTTGTTGCGCACACGTGATTGCATGGTAGGCAGCAGCACTGCGGGGGAGTTGATGAAGGTGTTTCGGTGCATCATTCCGTAACGGGCGAAGCGGGCACGTTCCATTCCTGGTACGGTGCGAAGTACTCGTCGCTGCTCTCCCCACTTTAGGTTAGTCTGGAAACCAACGAGGTTGTATAGTGTGTCAGCAATATTGTCCTGACGCAACTGGATGACGGCATGCGGGCGATTTCCAGACCGCGGGTCGAGAAGTCCCACGGGGCGCATTGGGCCATACGCCAGTGCATCTCGTCCCCGCGCAGCCAGAATTTCTACCGGGATGCATCCCTCGAAAAATCTGTGCGCACCAGCTAGTACACCGGACTGAATTTCTTGTTCGAAGTCGCGCAAAGGTATCTTCTCTGCGTCCAACAGATTGGTTACAAAGGAATTGTATTCTGCCTCGTTCAGAGGACAATTTATGTAATCGCCGGATTCCGTATCCCCACGTTGGTAACGGGAGGCGCGGAAAGCTATATCCATGTCTATACTGTCTTTATAGATAATCGGAGATAGCGCATCGTAAAAGAAAAGTTGCTCTGTACCTAGGAGTGTGCGAATATCGGCGCTAAGTGCTGGAGATGTCAAGGGACCGCTAGCTACTATACACGTCTCTGCTGGTACATGTAATTGTTCTTGACGCTGAACTCGTATGTGAGGATGTCGATCAATTTTCTCTGTCACACATTTCGCGAAAGCGTCCCTATCAACAGCCAATGCTCCTCCTGCTGGGACTGCTGTTACATCGGCACAAGATATCAGTAATGACCCTAACCGTCTTAGTTCTTCTTTTAGCAGACCGGAAGCACGGTCTGGGAGATTGGAACCGAGTGAATTGGAACAAACAAGCTCAGACAGCATAGAGCCGGTGTGGGCACCGGTCTGCTTTCCCGGGCGCATTTCGTATAGCGTTACGCCTATTCCCCTGTTGGCTATCTGCCAGGCGGCTTCGCTACCAGCCAGTCCGCCGCCTATAACCACTATGTTTTTACTCACTGCGTTATTTTATCACCTGTAATAGATTACGACTGGCATGCTTCTTGCAACATAGAGTAAAACTGATAAAATCACGCCTTAATAAGAGAGGGCAAATTATGCCAAGAACGATGACTACTCAGGTCCAGTCGGCAAGCCAGCGTCAAATGCCGGCTGCGCATTTGACGCGGACTATGCAGCTCCTTGAAAAAACTTGTACGGATCTTGATTCAGAACTGTCTAATGAGATCAATGACAATCCAGCACTTGAAATGGTGGATGAGATGCGGTGTCCTGATTGCAAGCGGGTCATTAGAACTTTCCCGTGCCAAATTTGCCTTAACCAGCATGGCGCAGCAGGACCAATAGTGTATGTTGCCCCGCGGAGACAAAATCACTCTGCCGCAAGTGATTCGGAAGAATATTTGTCGAATGACAACCGGATTCGTAACCCCGAGAGCCTCGCGGAGCATGTACTTAAACAGGTGGCACCATCTCTTGACAAACAGGAGAGGGGAGTGGCTGAGTACATTCTGGCGCGACTTGATGAGCACGGATTTCTGTTAGAGCATACGGCGGAAATAGCATCCTACTTGCGCGTACGGATTAGCACTGTGAAAAAGGTATTGGAACTTTTGAGGCGGGCTGACCCAGTAGGTATTGCGTCCGAGAATGTGACTGAATGTCTTCTCACGCAGTTAGAAGTACTTGACAAAGATGGAATGGGAAATCCGTTGGCTCACGATCTACTGACGGAATTTTGGGAACAGCTAGGCCGACGTGATTTCGGGGCGATCGCGAGAAAGCGACATGTCTCCGTAGAATCTGTTAAATTGGCCGCACAATTTATAAAGCGGAATTTATCCCCGTATCCATCGCAGGCGCATTGGAATAATGCTGAAAGCGCGAGTGGGCGTTATTTTCGTCCTGATGTCGAAGTCCAGAAGAATCCCCATGCTGAGGATGGTCCGCTGGTAGTGCAGGTTTTTACGGCTGCGCGGGGATCGCTCCGTGTTAATCCAACTGTGCGCGATATGGTAAAACGCATTGAAGAACCTGAAAAAAAGGATGAGTGGTCTGCATATTTGGAGCGAGCAGCGCTCTTCGTAAAGTGTATGCGTCAGCGTGACAATGCTATGCGACGCATAGTTCGGCTCATAGTAAAGCGTCAACCCGCATTTATTCTAGGAGATGATTCCGATTTGATTCCTATGACTCGTGCTGAATTAGCGGAAGAGCTTGAATTGCACGAATCGACGATTTCTAGGGCGGTGGCTAGTAAAACCATTTGTCTTCCGAACGGTCGAATTATCCCATTGTCTCTGTTTTTTGATCGATCGCTTGCCGTTCGGGCGGCTGTGCGTAAAATAGTAAATGATGAGGAAAAAGCTATGACGGACGAGCAGATTGCCACTAAGTTAGTGGACTATGGCTACAAGGTCGCCCGACGCACTGTGGCTAAGTACCGTTCTATGCTTGGTATATTACCGGCCAACTTGCGTGCTCGGCAGCTCCCTCGGGCTGCCTGATGACCTCAACGCGGCTGGGGAGGTCCCTCTCCATTCTATCGGGACTCTCCGCTGCTCAGGATGAAGAAAAATACCGCCTGCTATCAGATAATCTAGAGCAGGCGGTTCTATTTGTAAGTCTCCCGGCATTGCAAGTAACTGATGCGAATTTAAGAGTAATGCAAGTAACTGGGTATTCCCGTCGGGAGTTAGAGTTCACATCCCTTCCTGAACTTATGTTTCCGGAAAATGAAGGTAGTTTGTCCGAAGTATTGCGCTCGGTAAACGTTGGAGTAACAAGGCGCTTTGGTGGTTTTTCGTTGCGTACTCATGGGGGTGACACTGTGCCGGTGAATGTAATTGCCACCCGTGGGAGCGAACGTCCTAAGACGATGTTGCTGATACTGGAATTGGAAAAAGAAGTGTCTGATGAGACCAATATCAGGACTGGTGACAATGAGCGGTCCCTGCACGCGATGGCGGTGTTGTTAGAAATGTTGCGATCACCGTTAACGTCTGTCCTATCTGATGCTGTGCCGTTGTGTAAAACTTTTCTTGACGCAGATGAAGTTGCGCTGTATTCAGAGTTTACTACTAATACTGAACCTGGATTCCAGATACTTGATGCTGTAGGTAGTCGGACATTGCCTGAAAAACTAGATGATACGGATGGTGCGGTAGGTCCGGCGCTTTTCGAATGGCGCGCGGACATGCCGGCCGTATCAGATCTTTCTCGATCCGTGCGGGATCAGGGGTTTGAACTATTGCTAACGCATCCGCTGGGGGATCGGATCGCACGTTGTGGTGTTCTAGTAGCGCTTTATCGTTCGGGTAATCGCGCTGCAGGGAGAGGTCGGGCGCGAATGGAGCCAGCGGCTCGCATCATAACAGTCCTCATTGAGCTGCAGAGTCGTCTGGAAATGGCTAGGGAACTATCCTATCAGCAGGACGCTTTAGAGAGACAGTGGCATACATTGCTCCATTCTGTGGGTGACGGTGTGTTGATTGTAAACGCAGCTGAGGAAATCGAGCACATCAATGCACATGCTGAAAGAATGTTGGGTTATAAACAAACTGAGGTATCGGGCATGCAGTTGCGAGATGTGTTGGTGGGTGCGCAACCGGCTGCGCAGGCGTTGTTGTCTGCTCTGAGTAAAGGCGAGGAATACGCGGGCAGTGATATTACACTGGTTCGCAGAGATGGCCAAGAAGTACATGTCCTTCTAAGGGGTGTACCGATTGACGGAACTCGGGATGGGGATTTGTCTGGCCTTATTACGATTAGGGACCACTCAGAGAGAAAGGCTATGGAGGCGAAGGCACAACACTTAGAGCAACGCGCCTTCGTTGGCGATTTGTCAGCAATATTCGCTCACGAGATTCGGAATCCGCTAAATGGCATCACGACTGGACTGCAGTACATCCAGATGCAACTAGGGTCTGAGGATGCCATACAGGAATCTGTCCAGTCAATTTTGGATGAGGCCTCTCGTATAAGCCGTCTATTGCAGGATATATTACTGATTGTCAAGCCGACTGAGCTAGTGATTAAGCCGACGTTGGTAGGTGAGTTAGTGAGAACTATTTCGGACCGATGGCGTGAGAGACTTCACAGCAGAGGGATAAGCATGGATGTCGAGGTTGATGAGGACACGCCGCTAGTATTGGCGGATGTGGATCAGATTGAACAAGTTTTCTCCAATTTGTTATCCAACGCAATGCATGCAATGGAACCTGTGGGCGGCTCTGTGACTATAACAGTGCAGTCTGCGTCTTCGGAGTCTGACGTCCGCGGCGAGCATGTGGAAATAAATATTGGAGATACTGGCCCTGGTATGCCAGGGGATGTTTTGGAGCGCGTGTTTAATCCGTTTTACACTACTAAACAGGAGGGTACCGGATTAGGCTTAGCTATATCGCAGCGTATCGTGAACGACCATAGAGGTACATTGTCTGCTCAGAGCTGGCCGACAATCGGAACCGTATTCACGGTTGTTCTACCGGCAACCACATCTGCGGGGAAATAACATGACGACTGTACTTATCGTTGAGGACGAACCAACTCCACGCAAGTTCATCAGAAAGATTCTTGCCAAAAAAGGATACGAAACCATAGAAGCCGAGACCTTGTCAGCGGCGCATAAAGTGTTGGACCAGCATGCTGCTGATGTGGTTCTGCTAGATGTCCAGCTGCCTGATGGCAACGGTTTTACATTGTTGGAACGTTTGGTTCTGGAGGAACCAGGAATACCAGTAGTAGTGGCCACGGGATATGGTGATATTGATATGGCAGTTGAAGCAATGCAGAACGGGGCTTTTGACTTTATGGCTAAGCCGATTGACGCGAAAAGGCTCTTGCGGTCCTTAGAGCACGCTGATGAACATGTCGCATTACATCGAGAGTTGGCACTTCTGAGAAATGAACGTGGGACTGATGGTCACTGGGTGGAGAGTTCTGCGGACGTAATGAACGAGGTTAATGACCTTATTGAACGAGTTGGGCCTACCCCGGGTAGTGTTTTGCTGACAGGTGAGACTGGAACCGGAAAAAGCATGGTGGCGGCTTTGTTACACGCGCGGAGCCCGCGAGCAAAGAAAACCTGCGTTACGATCAATTGTGCTGCTATTTCTGATCATATGCTAGAGAGTGAATTGTTCGGGCATGAGGCCAATGCCTTTACTGGTGCTGGCACCAGGCGCAAATTGGGCTTAATGGAAGTTGCGGACGGGAGTACACTCTTTCTTGATGAAATATCTACTATGAAGGCTGACCTCCAAGCAAAAATGTTGCGGGCTTTGGAGGAACGCGTTATTCGTCGCGTAGGCGGTACGAAAGAAATTAAAATTGACATACGTTTGATTACGGCGACAAATGTAAATATACCTCAGTTGGTTGACGACGGAGAGTTTCGCGAAGATCTGTACTGGCGGTTGAAAGTTGTTGAAATACGAATGCCACCATTACGTGATCGTATGGAGGATATTCCAGGACTTACTGGAGCGTTTATCCGTAACATTGCTCCGGACTATGGCAAAGATGTTACGGGTGTGAGGCCACGTGCAATGAAGGCCCTCGGTGCATATTTTTGGCCCGGTAATATCCGTGAACTTCGAAACACTATAGAACGAGCCCTTTTGTTGTGTGATGGTTCAGAGATTGACTTCGCACACCTGCCTGAGGAAATTCGGCAGACAGGCAAGGGATGAGTCGCATATTTAGGGAATAAGTTTGGTGGCGGCATACTTCTTGCACTCTCTTTTTAGAGATTGTAAGAGAGAAGGTAAACAAATGCCGCTTAATGCAGAGAACATACAGTTGCTCATCGCCCTGCTCCAAGTCATTTTTGGTATTGTGTTTCTGGTATGCGGACTACGCAAGCTAGTGGCCCGGGAATATACACCGGCAGCTAGAGCTCTGGCGACGCAGTCTGCACGTATAGGCCAGAAGGGGCTACGAGATAACGTCAGTGTTGTAAGTCAGACCGCTACTCAGTTGCTCAATGCGGTGAACCAGCTAGTGAAGACCGCTGCTGGTGTCGGCGCATTCCTAGTATTGGTTGGGTTGTTCTTTATGATCGCTGCTTATTGGGTAGTACGATAGACCCAACTGATGCTTAGCTCGTATCAGGTTACTCGCGAAATAACCTCCGCGCTGCCTGAGTCCCTATGGCCGGAAGTCAATAGAAGGGTCCGCGCAGATAAAGACGTATTTTCCGTTTGTCGAACGCCTGGCTTACTTGCTGAATTACTCAAGCGACCTGGCGCCAATCAGTTGGATAGTTGGCGACCAGTTTCTGTTGGGTTAACAGCACTAGAATTTACGGAGCCTGAGGTGGCAACCGGTGATGGGCGCCGCTGGCTCACTGAGTCTGCGGATGGTAGAGAGCGGCTTAACGATGCACGCGCCTTTCTTTTTGCTAATGATGAAAAAGCGCCTGGAATAGACGGCGATAAACCGATAGTAAGTGCGGTTTCAGCTGCGGTTGCGCTGGAGATTGAACTCACACAGAATGTAGATAGTCGGGATCGAATTATTCAGTCAGCTACACATAATCCTGTGATTTGGCGATTGCCATTGAGTTGTCTATACGGTTTACTAGACGGAGACAACCGGCTTTGTTCTGGATTACTGGAATCGGGACGTACGGATCTCGCGGATATCGTAGTGCACATCTGGCAGTCAAATGAAACCAAAAATGGAATACAGACCCTAGTGAGCGATATATCAGCTGCGCTGCCAACGCGTGCGCAGCTTTGTATGTCTAAGGCCTTGAGAGGTGGCGGGTCCGCTGAATTGGCAGTTGTTGTTGGACAAAATCTGGGTGATAGATGTGAAGCAGAGTCGATAGATGGGGCTGAGCTCTCAAGTATGGCGCAGGTGGTAGCGGGAGCCACTGAAGGCAGTTTGTTGGCGCTTGAGACTGGCCAAGATGGTGCGCGTGATGATCTTTCCAATGCTCTGCAGGTATCGCAGTCTCTCGCCGCAGGTCTCGCCCTGCGTTTGGGAGAGACTGCGCTTGTTGAAGGAGATGCGGTTAGTGCCCTGGCAGCGTTTGAGCAGGCCGAGCGGTTTGGTCTGGACGATTTTGAGGCATATGTTGGGACTGCAAGAGCAAAAATTATGTTGCGTCAATCTTCTGATGCTCTAGAAGTGCTAAGTCGCGCGCAGGATAAATCTGCGCGGCGACAGCTTGTTTTGGCTCAGGCACAAGTGTCAGCAGGCGATCTAGAGTTGGCTACTGAGACGGCATCGGGATGTATTGCTAGTTTGGATAAAGTGAGTGAATTAGAGGAGTGTGCAGATATTTTGAGTGCTGGTGGAAAACATGAAGCCGCCGCCACGGCTCTAGAAAAGGCTATATCTATTTCGCAGTGGCCGGAGGAATTAATGCGGTGGCGCTCAAGCGAACTGCTGCAATCTGGCCGCATTCAAGATGCGCGTGAGGCGGGGTTTCAGGCCATGGCTTTGAAGATAGATGGGGCAGAACATCACGCCGTATTAGCTAGGGCCCTGGAGGCGCATGATGTGGTGATGGCACCCGAATATAGGGGTGCGCTGGAACACTGGAGTAAGTGTGTGGAACTTATACCAGAGCGTAATGAATACAAAATCGGACTTGCGCGCTGCTCACTCAATGCTGGAGACCCGGAAATGGCACGCACAGTATGTGTGCGTCTACTGGATGAACACAGGATAGATGGTAAGGCTTCGAATTTGGAGAGAGCGAGTTCGGGAGAGGCACACGCGCTGTTGGCTCAGGCAATGTTAGCTCTAGGAGAGCACGCGGCTGCTGGGGATCATTTTCAGAAGGCGACACAACTAGCGCCGCAGTTCTCAGAACCATGGCGTGCCATTGCGTCCTTTCATGGAAGTCGTGGTGAAATAGATCGGGCTAGGAGTGCATTAGAGACGGGGTTGAAGAATGTTGGGCAAGACGACAAGAGTGGTAAAGCAGTGCTACTGAGTGAGATAGCCGGCCTACAACTACAAATGGAGGAGCATAATGCTGCTGTAGATTCGTTGAGGGATGCGGCGGCACTGCAGCCAACGGATGGAGATATCCAATTTCAATTGGGTGAAGTATTGTTGTCTCAGGGCGACTATGTCGGTGCAGCTACCGTACTGAAAAGTGCATCAGAAAACCTACCGGCAAACGCATCTGTGTGGCACGCTTTAGGAAGGGCACAACAAGGTGCTGGTGATGCGTCTGCTGCATTAGAGGCTTTGCAGCGTGCCCAAGCATCTGGTATGCAATCAAAGGAATTGGCGATGCAAGCGGGAACCATTGCCTTAGAATTGAGCAAATTTGATCTTGCTCGATCGAATTTAGAGACCGTTGCTGAAGATGAAGGGGCCGATGCCTCCACTCTTTGTGCATACGCTAGTACTCTTGAACAAGCAGAGGAGTGGAATAGAGCGCTTGAGGTGTATAAGCGGGCTATTCCACTTGAACCGGAAAACAATTCTCTTGTGGTAGGCCTTGGTAAATGTTGTCTGAAACTTGATCAGACGGAGGCAGCCATTGCTGCCTTGGCACCAGCTGCCGAAGGGTCGCCGGGCGATTTAGAATTGCAGCAGCTGGCTGCGCTGGCTTACACTCAGGCGGGGATGTGGGATGCCGCATTGCCTATTTACGATAGGATAGTACGGCTTGCTCCAGATGATGTAAAGGCGCTTTCGCAGGCTGCTGGCGCCGCATCAAATAGTGGTGACCGTCAACGTGCTATAGAGTTACTGCACCGAGCCGCTGCTCTTAAACCCGACAATGCCCATATTCACTCGGGACTTGCTCGGGTTTATGCTGATGAAAAACGGTGGGAAGAGGCTAGGGATTCGGCCAAGATAGCGATAGAACTGGATGGAAATGATGGAGAAATATATCGTCAACTGGGTGAGTACTGTAGAGAGCTTGGCGACATGGAGTCTGCAATCCTGGCCTTCAAACGGGCGACTGAGATTCAACCTGAGAATGTGGGATTATTGGAAGCATTGGCTGAGGCCCAATTCAGGGCGGAGGAATATTCCGCTGCGCATAAGATGTTCCTGCGGGCGGTGGATGCACTGCATGTGGAAACAATTGATGCAGAAAAAGAAGGGGCAGATGTATGTGTGCGGCGTTCTTCTAACCTTGCTCGTGCTGGCGATGCATTAGTTTCTCAAAATCTGGGCGCTCAAGCCATAGCTCTGTGGCAGAAGGCTCTGCTCGATGATCCGACCGATGGCCTGCTGCAGAAAAAAGTCGGTGGAGCGCTGCTGCAACAAGGGCGTTTTCAGGAGGCGAGTACTGCCTATGAAACTGCTATTCGTGAGGATATGGCAGATGTAGATGTTGTGCTGGGCGCTGCTGAAGCGGCAATGGCACTAGGGGAGCAAAATCGTGCACGTCACCGTGTACAGCATCTTATTCAGCAGTCAATTGAATCCGGCGAAGCAGCATACCGGCTAGGTGTGATTTGTCAGCAACTTGATGACTCTGAAAACGCTTTGTTCGCTTTCAGACAGGCAGTTGCGCTTTCGCCAGAACTAGGAGTTTACAGGGCAATGATGGCGCGTGCGCTAGCGGATACCGGAAATTTAGTGATGGCATCTGATGAGGCCGACCGGGCTATGGCCGCTGCACCCTCAGATATGGATGTTCTTGGTCATGCAGGCGTAGTTTTGCTGGAGTGCGACCGTCGTGTTGAGGCGACAAATATACTTAGCCGCGTTATTTCATCAAATGAGACTAGTGGAGGCACTCAATTATCAGTGGCTCAAGCTCTTGTTCGATCTGGGGAGATGCGTCAGCTATATGACTCTGGGAATAAACAGCCGCATCTGGAGCGTAAGATGACTGCAGAAGCACTTGAGCGTGCTGGTCAGTTGGGTATGGATTCGGAGAATTCAAAACAGTGGGTTGCTAGAGCACAGATATTAATCGGTGACCTACAAACAGCGATATCCACACTGGAAGCCATTGGTGCTCGCGTACCTACAGCTGATGTTTATTGTGCTCTAGCTTCTGCCTATTTCTTAAAGGGTGATAACGGGAAGGCGCAACAGGCAGCCCGTTGGGTACTTGACCGCGATCCCGAAAACTTATTAACGCTACTACAGTTATCCAGAATTGCTGGTGCACAGAGAGATAGCGATAGTGAGATGAGGGGTCTTGAACGTGCAGTAGCAATTGCTCCTGACGACGCTATAACTCACTATCTGCTTGGGCAAGCCTTTCTGATCCGAGAAGATTATGATGCCGCTAGGACATCAATAGCTAGGGCTATCCAATTGTCGCCGGAAAGAGTTAGTTGGTATGCTAAGCTTGCTGAAATTTTCCGTGAAACTGGTGACTCTGAAGCGGCTATATCCCAATTGGAGAAGGTCGTACGTTTATCAGAGGAACAGCGTATGCCTGCTGAGGTACGTGCAAGGTACTTAGTACACCTTGCTAGGGAGTATGTGGCTGCTGGTGATGATATGGCTGCGAGAGAACAGTATGAGGCAGCCCTTAGTATAGACAGTAGTCAATCTGAATGGGTTCTGGAAGCCGCAAATGCGTGTATGGACCAGGGAGACTCGGCTGCTGCAATGGAAAAATTTGGGCAGGCGGCGGCCATTGATCCGCAAGGGATAGGACCAGTGGTAGGAGGACTAAAAGCGGCTATGGCTAGCGGTGATTATAAGCAGGCCGAGAAATACGCCCTTAGTGCGCTAAAACAGGATCCCGACAACAGCATGGCGCTGACGGCACTTAGTGAATTATATAGGCAACGGGGAGATACTGAGAGTGCTCTGGTGTCTCTTGACAGCGCAATTGAGAATGCTCATGATTTGGGGCCGGTTTTGCTGGCTAAAGCGCGGGTTCTTACTGACGGCGATCGGCTTGCGGAGGCACTAGCTGTTTTAGATGAAGGAATGGCCCATCTTAAGGAAAACGATGAGGCCTGGGCTCTGGTCGGTGCTATAAAATCACAAAACAAAGACTGGGATGCAAGTATTGCTGCGTACAAGCATGCTAGCGAGCTAGCTCCATTGAATTTGGAGTATGAACTGTCGTTGGGACGCCTTTGTCGAAAGGTAAAGCAATTGGACCAGGCCCTCGTCCATTTGAACAATGCGATGAAGGCACAAAACTCAGACTCCGATGCGGGTGCCATTCAGGAGGAATTTGGCAAGCTATTTGTGCAGCGGCGACAATTTGACCGGGCCTACAAGGCTTTTGCAAATGCCATAGCGTACGCTCCTACCAAGCCGGTACTATATTTTCAAGCGGGTTTGGCGCTAAAGAATCTGAAGGATTACGGTGAGGCGATTACTATGTTCCGAAAGGCAGTCCAAATGGATCCAAAGAATCTCGATGCTCACCGGCAGTTGGCCGCAGTGTCTGCCTTAGGCCTTATTAGTGGTGAGGCCTCCCTCTAGGCTGGTTGTAGTAACCCCCTCAGAGTAGTTGCAGTTTTACGCAGTTGTGCAGGAGTACTGTAAGTGACTTGGAAACAGGCGGTTGGCACGTCTCTTGCACCAAACTATATGTGCTAAAACGCCACAATATTCTACAGCTAGCAGAGGCTTCTTTAGAAACGGGGAGGCCCGATTTTGCTCGAAGTGTGACTCGGTCGTGGCTCAAGGCCTGGCCTGGTGATTTTGCGGTTAATTTGCTGCTGGCGCGTGCGCTTGATGAGGAAACGGAGAGCCAGGAGTCTCTCGAGATACTCAAGGGTTTAGGGGTAATTGATCCGGAAAATTCGGATGTACAGCAAAATATTTCCACGGTGGCGAGACGGATAGGAAATACTGAATTACATGACGAATCAGATAGCATCTACCGTGTTCTTGTAGGCGGAACACTTCCCAGGACGCCATGGATAGTGGCGTCGCGGGAGAGCATTAGTGCGCTAGAAAGACATCAATGGGAATCCGCTAGGGTGGCTGCTGAGCGTGCAGTGACAGCTAATTCGGATCAGCCATTGCCTGCGTTGCTTCTGCTAAAGAGCCATTGGTTAGCAGGCGATACGGATTTGGCTTACCCGTTGGCGGAGGGATTTTTTGAAAGATGGCCTAAATGTGTAGCACTATGTCTTTGTCTAGCGGAGTCGGTGTTGCGTGATGGTGATTATACGCGTGGCGTCGCATTATTACATGATGTTGTTGGAGTTGACCCGTCAGGAGGTGTTGCCGAGCGCTACTGGGGTACCGAACATGCATATCGGCCTATCTGGCCTCCGGAGCCTGAAGTAGAGCAAACGGAGCCATTGCCTAGCGAGGTGGCAGCTCGGCTAGGAATTAACTTGCTGGAAAAGGCCCACGAATCGCCTGTGGTCATGGGCAGGAATATTATTCAAAATGCTGCTGTCAATGCGTCAGAACAGGTAGGTCAAATCGATCAATCAATACCGACAAGCAAGCAAGGGGCATGTGGATGCAGTGATGCACCGCACAATGGAGAACAGGTAGGTCAAATCGATCAATCAATACCGACAAGCAAGCAAGGGGCATGTGGATGCAGTGATGCACCGCACAATGGAGAACAGGTAGGTCAAATCGATCAATCAATACCGACAAGCAAGCAAGGGGCATGTGGATGCAGTGATGCACCGCACA
>JAKUPR010000043.1 GCA_022450585.1 Anaerolineales bacterium
TGGACTGCTCGGAGCTTCATTGATAACTGGTGTGCTACTTTTCGCATTCATTGCTAGATATGTACCACAACTTCAATCAGAAATTACACTGCACTTCACTCATGAAGGAATCTCCGACCGTAGGGGACCCCCACAAGGATTATTCTATCTGCCATTGATGGGAGCATTAATTTGGCTATTGAACACTCTGATTGGCCTAGGACTCAAACGTAATCGTGTTTTGCACGTAGGTGCTGATTTACTCTGGGCAAACACGCTTGCTGTACAGCTGATTCTATGGGCTGCAATCTTGCGTCTTGTGGGTATCTTCTAAAACTATCCTTAGCACTAGTGTCGGGCAACCTGCAGTACAGAGAATGATTCCCAGCGCCATTAATACCTAGGTGCGTTTGCAATGCACATACGGTTAATGAAGGCAGCCAAAAAATCGCTAGTAGGATTGTGGCTGCTGGCCCTACCTTTCGTACTGTTCTGGCAAGTATGGTGGCCGGACAACGAACATCAGCGCGTTTTTCAACGGGGTGACTTTGTCGAGCAAATTTACCCCTTTCGGGTATTTGTCGCACGCGAGTTAGGATCCGGACGTCTGCCAACCTGGGATTCACACACCTTCAGCGGATACCCCGCAATTGCAGAGAGTCAGCACGCGACTTTTTATCCACTTAGTATGTGGCAGTTTCTTTTTGAGGAGCCCATACCGTTCTTGGCGCTGGAAATTGAAGCACTACTCCATCTAGGATTAGCGGGGATTTTCACCTTTCTACTGGTGCGCCAACTAACTGGCCGCAGTGACGCCGGCCTGCTAGCAGGATCAACGTTCAGCCTCAGCGGTTTTCTGACATCTTACCCCGTACTACAACTCACTATTCTTGAGGCTGCTGTATGGCTGCCAGCCTCATTGTGGCTATTGGAACTAGCGATACATAGGCTATCTCTGCGACTAGCAGCGCTTGCAGGTGTTGCCCTAGGTTGCAGCATTTGCGCCGGACACCCACAGACCTCAATGTACATCGGGCTATTGATCAGCGGATATTCTCTTACAAGCATAATCACTCGTACTGGTACGCGTCGATTCGTACTAGTCGCTACACTACTTGCTAGCATCATCGGGCTGGGGTTAAGCGCTGCCCAATGGATGCCCAGCATTCAACTAGCCGCTTTGTCTCCCCGATCCAACCTATCCTATGATCAACTCTCGGGTGGTTTCGGAACAAGTGCCCTATTGGGACTTTTTCGCCCAAATTCCGAAGAGTGGTCTCCACTTTACGTTGGATTTGTTCCCCTGACGCTAGCCTGTGTAGGTCTGTTAATAAATCGAGCCGAAACTAGATTTTGGGCACTCGTGGCCTCAGTGGCTCTATTGCTTTCGCTCGGCCGACATGGATTCTTATATCCCTTGCTTTACGCAATAGAGCCACGAGCAGCAGTGTTTCGTGGTCAAGAACGGGCAGCCTTCCTCGTCAGTTTCGCATTGATTGTTCTGGCAAGCTACGGGTATTCGTTCCTATCGCAGAAGAAATGGTGGCCAAGCTGGATGATACCTATCCTCCTGACATTGACATGGATTGACCTGTTTAGAGCAAACTACGGAATTGTGCTGCAACAACCTCCGTCCAATGGTTTCTTTTCGCAAACGCCAGCAGCAAGTTTCCTAATCCAGAACAAAAATATATCGCGGGTTAGCAGCGAGGGCTTGCTGCCGGGTGGCGGCAACGCAGGCAAGTTCTTTCAGCTTAAAGACGTCACGGGAAACGGTCCACTCTCTCTGGAACACTACCATAAGTTTCTTGAGCAAGTACCAGAAGTTCGCTGGTGGCAATTATTAAATGTCGAGTTTGTACTCACGCGCCGCATCATTGATTTTCCAGGCGTCCTCTTAGTCATGGAAGACAAACAACGCAACGAGAATGTTTACCAAATCGATCTTGGCGGTCAACCAGCGTGGATTACTCACGCCTTTGAACTGACTCCAAGCCAAGAAGCCGCTTTCCAGATGACGGCCGATATGAATGGATTGGACCCAATGACAACTGCTGTACTAGAGATACAACCCAATCCTGCTCCAGAGCCGGCTAACGGCCCAGAAAGCATCAGAATCCTCACCGCAGAGAACCAACATATTGAAGCTGAAATAACTTTGAGTGCCGCCGCCGTCGTTGTTTTTAGTGAGGTGGATTATCCAGGATGGAAAGCCAGTGTAAACGGCAAGCCTATAGATTCCATCCGCGCCTTTGGCCTACTCCGCGCATTAGCTTTACCCGCCGGTGAATGGAATGTACATTGGAATTATCGACCCGCCCCAGTTCTAAGCGGACTGGCGCTGTCCGGCTCAACCATTTGTCTATTAATCTTGCTGCTTGTCTGCAATCCAAAATACACAGTACATGGGCAGCAACAGAAACCGAAATGATATTTGTGGCAAACTCTCGCACTCCATGTATATGTGACGCACTCAAAATATTCACTAAGAAGCTATGTACTCAGAACTACTCCTAAGTTATTAGTGCTGTCCAATAATGGGAATTTAGGCGCACCAAACCTCAGGCTACATAAGGGGCGGCAAGATACACCTCCAACCAAAATCAAAAGTTTGTTTGGGAGCGAAACAGTCCTAGCTCAGTAATTCTAGTCACAGAAAAGGGTATGCCCAAAGCAATGTTGCGTTTTCATGATCACGACAAGCATGATGCAAAAGACGTTGACGATACTACAATCAAATCATCAAATGTCATCTGGCTGTTTCCAATAGGCTAATAATCCCGAACATAGCGTGGATTCCCAAACTATAGAAACAGGGGAAAAATGTCCAATGGTAGAGCGAAGAATACTGATGGATACTTGCCTAACGTACACTCGGATTAATACGCGCCACGTCCCATAAATACCTTTGGTATAGTGCGCAAAATCAGAACAAAATCCATCGCCAGAGACCAATTCTCTAGATAATATATGTCTAGCAGACACATTTCGTCGAAAGCCACTTCACTACGTCCTGACACCTGCCAAAGTCCGGTTATTCCAGGCAGCACATCCAGTCTCTGTCGATGCCAAGGCTTGTATTGTTCTACCTCCTGCGGAAGTCCCGGACGCGGGCCTACCAAGCTCATCTCCCCACGTAGCACATTGATTAACTGCGGCAATTCATCCAAACTGGAGCGACGCAGCCACCGACCAAGCGGGGTCAAACGCGGATCCTCCCTAATCTTAAACAAAGGTCCACTGGCCTGATTTAGGTCCGAAAGCGCCTGCTGTTGACCCTCTGCCCCAACTGCCATGGAGCGAAACTTAATGATTTGAAAAGACTCTCCTTTTCTTCCAACTCGCTTCTGCGTAAAGAAGACCGGAGAACCTGAATCCAATCGCACCGTCAAAGCAAGTAACGCTATAACCGGAAGAAGCACAGGGAGGAAAACGAAGGTTAAGCCCAAGTCTAATAACCTTTTTGCTAGTCTACCAGTCTCAGTGAAACGCGTGGATTTCAAGCCTATCAATGGAATGCCACCAAGTTCATCTACGCTTACGCGGCTCAGATTGAGCTGGAACATGTCTGGCACTACGCGGGCCCGTACCCCACGACGTTCGCAAGCTCGCACAAGACGAAACATCTCGTTCTGATCACCCCAAGGAAGTGTCACAATCACCTCTTGTACTGAGTCATTATCCAAAATGCGCTCTAGATTCTCAGGGGACCCCAAAGCCTTGAAGCGCCCAATATCAGTCGAGCCAACCACCGGATCGTTGTCTACAAAGCCAATAACCCGATAACCCAAGTGCGGCTGCGCGAAAATAGCCCTCATAACAGCCCTGCCGATCTCACCTCCCCCAACAATTAGAACGTTTATCAGGTTAATGCCACGTGCACGTAGCCGCGATTCAACCATACGCCTCAAACCACGAGTCGATCCCAACAACACAATGATTAACACCGCGTCGTACAAGAAAAGGAGCCGCGAAAAGGCTAGCGGACGCAAGCCAAATGTAGCCGCCATAGCAACCACAGTTCCCACAAGCACTCCGTTTATAACGCGAAACACCTCCTCAACCCAAGATGTTCCTCGTCTCACTCGGTAAACACTATTAGCGTTAAATGTCAATAGCAAAACCAGTGTAAATCCCAAGAATAAGATTGAGTAGGACTGCAGAGAGCTATGATAACCAAGTTCGACACCGCGGAACCATCGCAGTTCGTAACGAATGAACCATGACATCCAACAAGCAACTATGATAAGAGTGGCATCGACTAGCATCCAAGCCCAAATAGCACTCAGTTTGGTGCGCCCTGCCATCACACTGAATCTACCTTATGTAATGATTCCGGTAAACCCAAGGCACGCGCATGACAGCGCGCTGTCCGGACACCGGCCGTTTCCCAACGGAACCGACGTGCCTGAACCTGCCCTGCATCAGACAGCTTTCTCTGAAGCTCAGGAGTGCTAAGCACACTATCTATGACCTCAGCAAGCACGTCAACGTCCCCTGGAGGCACTAACTTAGCCGCAGAACCAGCCACCTCCGGCAGAGAGGAAGCATTTGTTGTTATAGTAGGTGCACCACAAGCCATGGCTTCCAACACTGGAAAGCCAAATCCTTCATAAGCGGATGGATACACAAAGACGCTACATGACGAATACCACAGATGAAGCTCGTCTGCTGGCAGGAAACCAGGGAAGTACACATCACGACTAAGATGAAGTTCATCCACCACTCTTAATACGTCTTCAAACAACCAACCATTGCCACCAGCACAGATAAGTTTCACCCCGTTGGGACGCAGTCGGTTGAACGCATTTATTAACACGGACAGATTCTTGCGTGGTTCTATAGTGCCCAAATACAGAATGAAACGCTCTGGCAGGCCACGACGTTGACGGAATTCAGTCACATCTTGAGTCGACGCACGCTGGAAACGGCTGCCCAGACCAGGATACACAACATCTACAGAGTCCCGGGAAACTCCCAGAAGATCTACGACATCCTTTCTCGTGTGCTGAGAGATTGCAATCACGCGGCGCGCCCGTCTACAAGAAAGTCGGGTAAACAAGGAAAGATAAATCCTGTTTGCAGTCCTGAACCGGCTAGGCAATTTTAGAAAAGAGAGATCATATACAGTCACCACGGTTGGTACCGAAATGAACAAAGGTGACACAAAAGCCATCGCGTGCAATAAGCGCACATCTTCCTTGACGCAGAGAAATGGAAGCACTATATTCTCCCAGAGTACCCGAGCAACCGGCTGTGAAGACAAGTATTTAGAGGCATGGACAGTATGCATTCTGATGCCAAGGCCATCCCAACCCGGGCCAGTAAACGCCGTATATTTCAGGCGCGAATCAGCTGACTCCAAACACGGCAGTAAACCCTCAATGTAACTATGGATGCCAGCGCGCCGATATGAAGCACCCTGACCTGAGTTCAGCAACAGTGCATTCAGTCCAACCCGGTGGTTCCCCTCTTTATTGATCTTCATCGGGTAGGACATTATAGCACTCAGGCGTCATTGGCCATACGTCGATAGACACTCACAGTTTCTGAAGCAACCTGCGCTTGTGAAAAATTGGACATCACTCGATCACGTCCAGTTTGGGAAACACGTTTCCACAACGAATTGTCATCCATCAATCGAAGTAACTGGCGTGCCAAGGCATCAAAATCTCCCTCTGGAAACATAAGCCCGGCGTCGCCGATTACACTGGGTATCTCACCGGAGTCAGAACCAATCACAGGCACGCCACTAGCCATAGCCTCCAAGAGAACCCGACCGAACTGCTCCTTCCAGTTGGAAGTGGTGCGTGAGGGTAAAACCAGCGCGTCGAAGGAGCGTAGACGTTCCGGTATTTCCATAGAAGGCAGCCATGGTACAAATACAATGCGTTCGCTTATTTGCAGACGCACTGCTAACTGCTGAAGAGCATTGCGCTCCGGGCCCGCTCCAATCACGACTAGATTAACCTTGTCTGGTAATTTAGCTAGGGCACGCAATAGAACATCAACCCCTTTTTCACGCACAAGACGACCAACAAAACCCACTGAGAACCCTTTGTCGTTGCAACCATTTCCCGATCGCATAGGAAACAAATCAGGATCAATACCAAACTGAGGGATAATAGCTCCATACCCACGATACCCCTTTGATTTCCAGACACCATATGCTCCTGAACTTCCAAAAATAGCTGCATCAGCCCGCTTTAGCACATAGGATTCCATTGTACAGAACGGCCATGGATATCGTCGATCGATATTCTGCCAAGCAAAGAAAAGTGCGTAAGCACCCAGACGCTGAGCAATGCGCAGCGCATGCCAAGTGGCAAAATTGTATGGCTCCTCGTCAATGTGCACAACATCAGGCCGCAACGAAATCAGACTCTGACCCAAGTTGGGATAGTAGTAAAAATGGTAACTTCCGTTGAAAAGAATAGGCTCCACAAGCAGCTTATAACCTCGAGTATGTACACGTTCAAGAGGCAATGTACCGCGCTTATCCCGCCATAGGGGCGGCACTATTACGGTCAGATCTATATCCTGATGCAACGCAATCTGCTCAAGCTTTCCCTGGTAGGCACCCACTACGCAGGCTTTCGAGATCATTACCACCCTAATTGCTGAGGACATTTAATGGTAAGTGTAATACCTACAACCACGCCCAGTTATATTTTTCATTGAATGTTATTCAGAAACCAGCACAGCCCGAGCAGGTGCGCCTTCACATCCACCTAGTTTTATCGGGAGGCAGATCAGCCAGTACTTCCCAGGTTGGACTGCACTCAAGTTCAACCCCTCCACAGGAATCACCCCAGCACGCAGCAACGTAACATGAGTAGGAACAGAGTCCCCATAAGGAGCTATAGAAAGGTAGTCAACACCCACCAAGCGGATTTCATTCTCAACCAACCAAGCCGCTCCCGACGGATTTACAGCAACGAACTCGGTGAAGAAGTCTGTACGCGCTTCAGACCACAATTGCGAATTACGCGTTTTGATGAGCAACCGTTCAGTATCGTCATGTATTGAGAGAGAGTCTAAAACGGTGGCGTCGATTACTGCAGCATCATTAGCATCCACCACCTGTGCCGGCCCGATTAGAGTTTCAAGTGCGAGTGTAGTGACATCCCCACCGTCTCTAATGAAATGAAGAGGTGCATCAAGATGAGTGCCTGTGTGAACACCGAGAGCAATACGGGTGATATTTGCCTTCGCGCCTGCATTCATATCACTGGTAAGATCAAATGCAATCTGAGGGTGACCAGGCCACACCGGCAGGTCTGAGTTTACAGTGAGAGAGATATCGTGGTAAGTCATAGGCACTTATTCGTCCCGCTGCCAGTGTAGGAAAACTGATCCATCGAAGACAGAGCCGTTTCCGGTACGACACTGCTCGCTCACCAGTCCTCGCACTGCCATTGTCTGGCTACCCACACGTAGAGAATATCTCTCGCCCGGAATCATTTCAAAATTTGCATAACCCGGTCCAACTTCCGGGTAAAGGCCAGTTGCGAAAAGATCTTGCCCACTTGACCATTCAACACTCAAGCGTACTCCAGGCAAAGGACTACCCTGCTCATCATCTACCTGTACCTGCAGCAATGGTACAGCAAGGTCTTCATTACAGATGGGCTCATTGACAATAAGTCTGTATTCAGTGATTACAGTCGCCGTTGGTAAGGGAGTAGGCTCAGTGTCTAAGATTTCAGGCAATACAGTAGAGTCATGCTCCTGAGTTGGCAGCGTTGCTGCCACTAGGACATACTCAGTCTGTATACCATCTCCGCTCAACGCGAGTGCAAGTTCTCCCAGTACTGTCACATCAAATGTGTTGCTTCCCTTTGCAGCTGAGCGTTGAGCTAACGCTGTGATGGCTTCCAAAGGTTCACTCACCCCCAATGCGGCTAGACGAACTCGCGCACGCTCAACGTCTCCATTACCTTGATGTGCTGCAGCTACCATCACCATATAAATTTCTTTGTAATCTTCCCTTAAATCTTTCGGCGAGGCAAGTCCAACATCACGCGGATAAACCACCCACCCGAGAATTAGACCAATGGCAATCCCAACACCTATTCCCATAAAGAGTAAATTACCTCGTATCAACATCATTTTAGATAAGAATCCATTACAGGATTATTAGCTCCAAGCGCCTGCGCCAACACGGCCATAGCGCGGATATCAGCCGTAGTAGAACCAGCCGAAACCATCTCCTCTACCCGATTCGCCACGAACTGTCCAGGTGCATCCAGAGACAGCATACCCATACGAAGATGTGCCCTAGAGATATCCTGCTCAACGAAGTAAGTTTGAGCAATCAATAGGAGAAAATCATGTGCATACCCCCCTCGGAGTGCTTGCGGGCTGTTATCCGAATATTTCACAGGTGCTAATTCCCACGCGTAGTACAAGCTCGATACTAGTCCAAGCAGCAAACCAAAGAGAAGATTGTAGAGTGCTAAACGACTGACACGTCTCATACGCCGTGGGCGAAAGGTACGTGATTGTTGCTTGCGCTGATATTTGTAATCGTAACGGGTCATGCCATGATAGAATTGGAACTAAGGGCCGAGTAGATGAACTCGGCGAAAGCGCCACTCTCTCGCTATACTATGCCATGCCGAAGGTGGGGGTCGAACCCACACACCCTAAGGGTACGCGATTTTGAGTCGCGCGCGTCTGCCAATTCCGCCACTTCGGCGAGCACACCGAGCATTCTAAGCTAACCACGTAATACGGTCAAGATAGCACACAATGAAACTCGGCATCATAGGACTACCGCAATGCGGAAAAACCACTCTGTTCAACGTGCTCACTGGCGGGAAAAAAACAACCACCTATCATATAAGAGGTGGCAGCCAAGTTCAAATACACACGGCTGTTGTGGATGTACCCGACCACCGCGTGGACTGGCTTTCACAACACTACTGCCCGAAAAAGACAACGTACGCAAAGATAACCTTCCAGGACATATCCAGCGTAGAAACTAACCAAGGTGCCTTTTCTCCGACACTGTTGCATGCACTTTCACAAGTCCAAGGATTTGTACACGTTGTACGAACATTTCAAGAACAGAGTGTTGCAAATCCTCTCACACCTATGGATGCGACCACCGCCATCTCAACAATTCAGAACGAGTTCGTACTTAATGACATGATTACTGTAGAACGCAAGCTACAGGGACTCAAATTGGAGTGGTCAAAAGGGGGAGGACGCGATCGAATAACAATCGAGCGTGAGCAGCGTTTATTCACTCACCTCAAGACTGCGCTGGAAGATGGTCAATCACTCATTGAGCACGAGCTCAGTGTGGAAGATTCACGGCTGCTCTCAGGCTTCGGGCTCCTCACACGCAAACCCATGTTACTCATACTCAACAGCGATGAGGAAGAGTCAAACCCGGAGAAAATCCTAGATCCAGAAGTAGTGCTGACGTATAAGCAAAACATACTCATCTTCATGGGAAAACTAGAAATGGAAATTGCCCAGCTCGATGATAAGGACGCAGCACTTTTTAGGAAGGAATACTCCATCAGCGAGCCCGGACTTACGCGCGTCATCAAGCGAGCTTACGAAATGCTCGGATTACATTCATTCTTCACAGTAAGTGAAGATGAGGTACGCGCATGGCCACTTAGATATGGATTCAGTGCCATCAAAGCAGCTGGAACTATCCACAGCGACATGCAAGCAGGCTTCATCAGATCTGAGGTGATGCCATTCGCAAATCTACAACAACTTGGTAGCGAGGCTTCGATGAAATCTTCTGGAAAGTGGCGGCTGGAGGGAAAAAATTACGTAGTCCAAGAAGGAGACATATTACGAATACGGTTTTCTCCGCCCGCTCAAAAACAAGTGTAAAGACAGAGAGGAATCATGATGAGCAAAACAAGTCCACAATTCAAACAGACTGGATGGGATCTGAGTGACGTAATTGCAGCGCCAGCAGGCGAACCTTTGGCTATGCTAACCGCGGAACTAGAAACGACAGTTTCCGCAATTGAGTCAATGCGCCCCATGCTAAGTGACGATATCAGCACAGCAGATTTTAACCACGCGTTGGCACTTAGTGAACAACTTGCGACAATCATCAGCCGATTGGGGTCATATGCCAGTTTATGGTTTTCAGAGGACACACAAAATCAGGATGCCCTCGCATTTCAGGGACAAATCGAGCAGGTCACCACCGAGGCGCAGAACCGTGCACTCTTCCTGCCAATATGGTGGAAAACGATGAACGACTCACCGGCTGCCCGGTTGATGGCTAGCGCTCCGGTTGGACTCCGTTATTACCTGAAGCAACAGCGCAAGGCGCGAACACATGTGCTTGCAGAGCGCGATGAACAAATCATCAACATCAAGGACATGAATGGCGGCAACGCGCTCACTACCATATATTCCATGCTAACCAATAAATACAAATTCAAGCTGTTTGCGGATGGAGAGGAGCGCGAACTCACCCGAGATGCTCTAATGACATACGTGCGCAAAGTAGATCCTGAACTGCGAGCACAGGCATACAAAGAACTCTACCGCGTGTACGCAGATGACGGATTGGTACTCGCCCAGGTTTACAAACACCTAGTACGCGATTGGCATGAGGAACAGGTCAAACTACGCGGCTACTCCGACCCAATTGCGGTACGCAATCTGCGCAACGACATCCCCAATGAAGTGACCAAAACATTACTCAGGGTGTGCAGGAAAAACGCACCTGTGTTTCAGCGATGGATGCGAGTAAAGGCCAAAATGATGAAAATGGACAAATTGCGTCGTTACGACATCTACGCACCACTTTCAAGGACTGAGACTAGACACACATATGTCGAGGCCGCGGATATGGTACTTGATACTTTTGAGAACTTTTCGCCGCAGGTTGCAGCAGCAGCACGCCGCGTTTTCGAAGACAACCACATCGATTCTGAGATTCGTGTTGGCAAACGCAGCGGCGCTTTCTGCGCCAGTGTGTTGCCAGAAGTAACACCTTACGTTCTGCTAAATTACACGGGAGATATACGAGATGTGGCCACTCTTGCACACGAACTAGGGCACGCAATCCATAGTATTATGGCTGAGAAGCGGTCAATATTCACATTCCATTCAACGCTTCCACTAGCAGAGACTGCTTCGACCTTCTCAGAAATGCTGCTGACTGAGAGATTACTGGCAGATAATCCGGACGCAGCAGTGCGCCGCGACCTGATTGCCAACACTTTAGACGACAACTACGCAACCATTATGCGAGAGGTGTTTTTTACGCTCTTTGAACAGCAAGCACACACAATGATTCGTAACGATGCCAGCATCGATGAATTGAACCGTGCCTACATGGAGAACCTAGAAGAACAATTTGGGGATTCGGTCGAGCTCAGTGAGGAATTTCAGTGGGAATGGGTCTCGATTCCCCATATTTTTTACTCACCTTTCTACTGCTACGCATATAGTTTTGGACAACTGCTAGTACTGGCCATGTATCAACGCTACCGCGAGCAGGGGCCCGACTTCATTCCAAGTTACTTGAATATTCTTAGTTGCGGGGCATCGCAAAGCCCAGATTACATACTCAGCAAAGCGGGAATTGACATAAATGCACCTACATTCTGGCAAGGTGGCTTCGATTACATATCCACATTAATCGATGACCTGGAACTAGATCTAAATCAATAATGCATCACTCTCACGACCACTCTTATTGCTTGGCCCTCAAATGTGGGAAAAGAATGACCTCACGAATGGAACGTTGGTCTGTAAGCAGCATAACCAGACGATCCACTCCCATGCCAAAACCACCATTAGGCGGCATTCCGTAACGCATAGCACGCAAATAATCAAGATCCATCGGGTGCCCATCTCCAGATTCATTACTATATTCGCGTCCCATCTGAGCAAAACGCTCCTCCTGATCAAATGGATCATTAAGCTCAGTAAAAGCATTACACAATTCAAGCCCTCCCATGAAGACTTCGAATCGCTCCACAGTTTCCGGGTCTTTTTCAGTGGTTTTAGCGAGAGGCGATATGTCACGAGGATAATCAACGACAAACGTAGGTTGCATCAAGCGCGATTCTACACATGCACTGAACAAGCTTTCGATAAGTTTGCCGCGGGTGCTACCCATAGACGGATCATGACCCTTTTCCCGCATTACCATCGCTAGCCCTTCAGCAGTGGGAAACTTCCTATAATCTATACTCGAGTACTCCGCAACAAGATCAGATAATGAGCAGCGTTCCCAGGGTGGATTGAAATCTAGTTGCTGACCCTGATATGTAACCATCGTGCTCCCCGTAACTTGCTCAGCCACATAAGCGACCATCTGTTCCGTTAGGCACATCACATCATGATAATCCGCATAGGCCCAGTAAAACTCTAGTTGAGTAAATTCTGGATTGTGTGTAAGACTAACACCTTCATTGCGAAAATCACGCCCAATTTCGTATACTTTCTCAAATCCACCTACCAGAAGTCGTTTCAAATAAAGTTCAAAGGAGATTCGCAAGAACAGATCTTGATGTAACTGGTTGTGGTGCGTGCTGAATGGCTTAGCCGCAGCACCGCCATAGATGGGCTGTAAAACCGGTGTCTCAACCTCAAGAAAATCATGATTATCCAAAAACATGCGCAACGCCCGGAGAATTCGCGCACGTGCCCGGAAGATCTCACGAACTCGTTCGTTTACAGCCAAATCCGCATAGCGTTCACGATAACGCGCTTCTGCATTGTCAAAAGCTGAATATGTCTTGCGTTCACCTTCCTCATCCACCTCCTTAGCAGCAGGCAGCGGACTTATGCTCTTAGCCAACATACGCAAAGCAGAAGTATTCAATGTAGTCTCACCTGTGCGGGTGCGAAGTAAAGTGCCTTCAGCCTGAATTATATCTCCAAGGTCAAAATCATCTTCAAACTGCTTCAAACGATCAACACCGAGCACGTCTGCTCGAAGCAGTAATTGGATGCGACCGCCTTCATCCTCGATGTGGGCAAATGCAAGTTTACCCATGGTGCGCACAGAACGCAGTCTCCCGCAAAGTATGGCTTTTAAGTCAGTTTCATGCGGGTCAGTTCCATCCGAAACAGCTTCATCAAATGCTTGCACAGCCGAAGCAATCGAATGGGTACGTTGCACACGATGCGGATACGGAGATTCACCTCGATCGCGCATCCTCTCGAGCTTAGTCAGACGGTATTGTTCTATCTCAGTCAGAGTTCGCATTCGGTCATCGCTGCAGTAATAATAGTGACCCTATTATACGAATAAAGTTACAGCAGTTGAAAAAAATCCCCACTCCATAAATCGGATGCGGGGCACAGTGTGCACGATCGGTACTACTTGACCTTGGTCACCAGAAATGTCAGGTTACCTCCTGGTGCCTCAACCACAACCTTGTCACCGGCCTTGCTCCCCAGTAGTGCACCTCCAAGCGGAGACTCGTTGGAGATAAGACCCTCAGTAGGATTAGCCTCTGCAGCGCCTACAATCACGTAAGTTTCAACAGTAGAGCCGTTCTCTTGAACCATCACGGTAGATCCTAATTTCGCGACACCATCCACCTTGCCCTTCTTAATAACGCTGGCCTTGGACAGCATAGATTGAATATCAACAATACGACCCTCTACAAATGACTGTTCATTCTTAGCGGCTTCGTACTCAGCATTCTCAAGTAGGTCGCCATCTTCCTGTGCCTGATGAAGACGATCAGCAACCTCTGCGCGTCGAACAGTGAGCAGGTGCTGCAACTCAGACTCTAATTCACTGAGGCCATTCTTGGTTAGGTAAGTAACGTTTGCATTGTTCATGATTAGTCCAAAATTGCCGCAAAGGTAAATCAAATATTAGGAAACACGTAAAAAAAAGAACTGAGATAAATTCTCAGTTCGGACCTCTACTGCCGACCAAATTGTAGCAGCATGACCAATTTTTGTAAAGACGACTGTTTGTACCTGGAGCACAAGATACCCATGACATGATCGCCACTTTCAAGTAGATGTTACAGCATGATTTACATTACCATTCATCCAAAATGGAATTTGACCGATGGCAATTCGAGTGATAAAATAACTTCATTATGGAGATTAGATTCTTGTTTGGCGCTTACTATTATTTCGCATCCTTGAAAGGAAACATCGTTGTTATCGCGTAAGTAGGTTACGAGCAAAGTTGAAGAATACAAAAGCGCGGAGCAACAGCTCCGCGCTTTTTTTTCAATATTTCAATAAGGGAGGGGTCATGATCGTATGCAGAGGTGTCCGCGGCGCAATACCGGTTAAGGACAACACACGCCATAACATACTAAGCGCATCGGATAGATTGTTGCAAGTAATGATTGAGAAAAACGGAATCGTATCTGATGACGTATGCTCAGCTATTTTCACTACTACCACCGACATCAACGCAGAATACCCAGCCATAGCAGCGCGGAAACTGGGTTGGCACGATGTAGCACTGCTTTGCGGCCACGAAATGTGCGTACCACACGGCCTGACATCCTGCCTAAGGATACTGGTCCACTGGAACACCGAAAAGTCTCCGCAAGAAATCGTACACGTATATCTGGAAGAGGCACAAATACTCCGTCCAGATCTATTTGAGTAAAAAGCGTAATAAAGAGAGGAGAAATATCATGGTAATAGTAATGCGCGCAGGTGCGTCTCAAAAAGAAATAGACGCTGTCGCAGCACGGGTAAAAGCAGATGGATTTGGAACACAGTTGGTGCAGGGTACAGAACGCACCATAGTATGCGTGCTGGGGGATGGACGCCCAGTGGATCAACACAAATACGACGTAATGGCAGGCGTTGAGAAAACCACCCGAATCCTTCAGCCCTTCAAGCTCACATCGCGCACTGCTTCTGCAGGAGATAGTACGCTCCAATTAAACGGTGCCCGGATCGGAGACAAACAAATTGTCGTCATGGCTGGACCATGCTCGATTTGAAAGCCGCACACAGATGCTGGAGACTGCACACGCGGTGAAAGAAGCCGGAGCACAGGCCCTGCGTGGAGGAGCTTTCAAGCCACGAACATCACCGTACAGCTTTCAAGGCATGGGAGAGGAAGGACTACAGATTTTGGCCGAGGCGCGCGAACAAACTGGACTGCCAGTGATCACAGAGGTGATGTCCT
>JAKUPR010000044.1 GCA_022450585.1 Anaerolineales bacterium
AGAAGGGTGCTTCGGCGTTTGTCGTCAATACATTGGCTGCTGCTCTTAAGTAAAGTAACAGTAAGAAAACCAGTCTGATTCTTAGGCTTGACTTGGAGTCCACGAAGATAGTTTTCCGTGGGCTCCAGTTCTTTAAATGACAGACAGGGTGATGCAATAACTGTGTGAGTAACAATATTGCGTAATTAAAAAGGTGCGGAGCGAGGAAATCAGATATGTCTGCCCCTACAAAATGTGTAAAACATATTACTGACGTCTAGGTGTTTGAGATTGGAGACAAGACCATGTGTCATGTATCTGTTAATTACAACAATAAGTGGGGCACGAATTTTTTGGGGAAGAGGCCTAGCAGTAGGTTTGGCGTCAGGTTATCAGTGGTGGTGCGTCAAGTTATCCAGATTAGACTGGGGTAACATATGATTGTACTTCGACAGTAAAGTACATTTTCTCCTCCTTATGAATGGTCAGTCGGACGCGAGTGAATTATGGCTCGCGTCTACTGTTTAACCAACTGTTCGCAGTACCACATAAAATCCTAGCGCGTTGTTCTCTCCATCGCTATGAAAACTTTTGACCACTTTGAAGCCGGCACGTGTGCATAGAACGTGCAGTTCTGATGGTTCAAAGTGGTGCACGTATCGTAACCCGTGGCCGCCGCGGTGCCAGTCTAGGAGGTAGTCGCCCGGGTCTACTGCGGTCTTCGTCAGTCCAATCTGTTCCCAGGGCACAATTTTTCTCCGGAAGCGGGATAGTTGAAGAAATTGCCATACTGAGAGCGCGCACAGTGCCCTCGGTTTCAGTGCGGTGTTGATATTACGCAGCAGCTGTATTCTCCGATGTTGACCAGGGATATGGTGTAGTACCGAGAAGCAGATTGCCGCATCGAATTTGCTGCGCAAGACTGTAGACCAATTCGGGGATGTAATATCAGTGTGGATGAAATTGCAGTGTGGGGAAGTTGGTGTTTTATTGAGTAACTGACGACTGAAGTCTAAGCCCATGTAGCGGCTGTCGGGCTCATGCTGACGAATTGCTGCTAGTACTCGTCCATCTCCGCAACCTACATCTAGTATCGAATCGTACCGTTGCAGCTCGGCAAGCGCTTTCGTTATCCCGGTTTGTAAGCGGCTCCGTGAAGCGGAGAAATTGGTCGCGAAGGTGTTGTAGAAATTGCGATTCAGACTCAGTAATTGTTGGGCGTTGGAGGTGTGCACGATTATGGATTATACTGGGTATTATGAGTATCCCTACAATAGGATCTGAAACTGATGTCGATCGTTATGCAGAACCAATTCTGGAGATTATACGCGAACTCCAGTCACAACCTGTGGGCGATGGAGAGCCGCTCGTCACAATCCTGCGGCGTCACACGCGTGATGACGGCGGGATTTTTAGCAAGAACCTGCTAGTTAGAACTTATAAACATCTGTGCACGCTTGGCAAGTTAGAGCCTGATGAAAAATTATTGCATCGGCTTCGTATGAAGCCTTCACGTACCATCTCGGGTGTTGCACCGGTTACTGTACTAACCAAACCGTACCCTTGTCCAGGAAAGTGTATTTTCTGCCCGACGGACGTGCGTATGCCCAAGAGTTACTTGCCTGATGAGCCTGGTGCAATGCGTGCGGAACAGCATTCTTTTGATCCTTTTGAGCAGACTGCGGCGCGTGTGCAGACGTTTAGTGACAATGGCCACTCAGTTGACAAAATAGAACTACTTATTTTGGGTGGAACCTGGTCGAGTTATGAGCATGATTATCAGGAATGGTTTGTCAGGCGGTGCTTTGATGCAATGAATGGGCGGTCATCTGACTCGTTAGTTCAAGCTCATCGCTGGAATGAGCGGGCACAACATCGTAATGTTGGGCTAGTAATTGAGACTCGGCCTGACTACATCAATCAAGTGGAAATTCGTCGACTGCGCGCCCTTGGTGTGACCAAGGTCCAGTTGGGTGCGCAGTCGCTGCAGGACAATTTGCTGGACTTGAATGCACGTGGTCACACCGTAGATGATACCCGGCATGCGGTAAAACTTCTGCGCGCTGCTGGTTTCAAAATTGTGTTGCACTGGATGCCCAATCTTCTAGGTGCGACTCCGGAGAGTGACAGGAAAGATTATTCGCTCTTGTGGTCCGATTTGGCGTTACGACCGGATGAAATCAAGATTTACCCATGTTCGCTGCTTGCGGGCACGGATTTGCATCATCGTTGGCAGCTCGGTGAGTATCATCCGTACAGTGATGAAACCTTGTTGGACTTGGTTGCTGATTGCAAACTTGAGACGCCTCTATACTGTCGAATCAACCGCGTGTATCGGGATATTCCTGCTCCCAACATAGTGGCTGGTAGCACCCTTTCTAATTTGCGGCAGGTTGTGCAAGCGAGGATGCGTGAGCGCGGACAGCATTGCCAGTGTATGCGCTGTCGTGAGGTTCGCGGGCGTGGTATGTCTATGGATGGGTTACTACAGAACCAGTACTCCTATCGTGCATCTGCGAGTGAGGAACATTTCCTTTCATTTGATACGCGCAGCAAGAGACTGGCTGGATATGCTCGTCTCTCTCTCCCGACCGTGGAAGTTGATCTTGGTATAAGAGAAATATTTGGCGCGGCATTATTGCGTGAACTGCATGTGTATGGACCAGCGATGGAAATTGGGGATGGTTCCATGACTGGTAGAACGGCACAGCACCGAGGTCTCGGGACGCGGCTTCTGGAGCGATCTGAAAGCATTGCTGCTAAGGCTGGCTTCGACCGCATTGCTGTGATCGCCGCTGTTGGCACACGCGAATATTATCGATCACGGGGTTTTGTACATTCTGGTACGTACATGGTTAAGTCAGTTGCTTAAATCCAACTGCGTTAATTAAGGATGGAAGTGATACAATTTTGTTCTGGGGCGCGTAGCTCAGCTGGTTAGAGTGCACGGTTCACATCCGTGAGGTCGTGGGTTCGAGTCCCTCCGCGCCCATTGGGGGGTCGTAAGTTTGACAATTGATATAAGATCATGTTTTGTTGGTATTGCTACCGTTACTCATTGGATGTCAGTACCATAATGCCCCCTGTATGTTGAGGTGACCGCTTTTTTGCCACTAGTTCCGTGTGGTTCAGATAAACTGTCCTTGTGTTCCAACAGTGATCTTTGCGAAGAGAAACTCAGTCCAACCCAAGCAAATTGATGAAAGACATTGAATGCCGAATCGGAGTTGATCTTGGTGGAACGAAGATTGAGGGACTTGCAATCGCAAGAGATGGCCAGACGCTTACGCGTGAACGGGTGTCTACACCTAGGGGAAGAGGGAAAGCAACCTACAGGGCTATTCTGGTTTCTATCCGTGATTTGATTCTAGAGATGGAGAGTATTATTGATTTAAATGGAAGCATAGGAGTTGGAATTCCAGGCACTCTATCAACTAGCACAGGACTTGTTAAGAATGCGAACGCGAATGCACTGATTGGACATCCGTTAGGTCATGATCTCGAAAACTTGTTGCAGCGCCCGGTGCGTTTGCAGAATGATGCTAACTGTTTTGCTATTTCTGAGGCCACTGATGGTGCTGCGGCTGGCGCAGACAGTATGTTTGGAGTAATTCTTGGTACGGGTACTGGTGGAGGGATTGTAATGCATAATACTCTTCTTACCGGTGTGAACTCCATTACGGGAGAGTGGGGACACAATCCGCTACCTTGGCCAAACTATGATGAGCTGTCGAGAACTAATTGTTACTGTGGGAAACAAGGTTGCATCGAGACTTTTCTTTCGGGTCCGGGTCTCCAATTGAGTTATTGGCGTAGAACTGGCATTCGGATAACGGCAGAGGAAATATCGTGTCGAGCTGATGCTGGAGAACAGTATGCCATTACAGTATTGACCATTTATGAGGATCGATTGGCTCGTGGTCTTGCGTCAACTATTAATCTTCTTGATCCGGAAGTGATAGTGCTTGTGGGTGGTCTTTCCAACATCAGCCGACTATATGACAATGTCCCGAAACTATGGAATGATTATGTCTTTTCAGACGCTGTGTCCACTAAACTCGTTAAGGCATATCATGGTGATTCAAGTGGAGTACGTGGTGCTGCTTGGCTTTGGTCAGAAAGTGAGATTTGGGGATAGAAAATTGTGAACTTGCTTCATGAATGCAGCTACTGATGGATCGTCCTGAAGGTGTTTTCCACTAGAAACGTGATATGGCGTGGAGAACAATGAGTAAGGAGAAGACCCTCAGATATTCTTGGCTTTTTACGGCACTTGTTATTGCCATCGGTATTGCCGCGTTTGTTTATGCGTCCACGGACCTTAACCGTTGTTTCTGGAGCAACATTGACTCTGATTTCTGTTATTCAGTCGCTGGACTCAGATATATGGAGGGTCTACGGTCCGGATTTATAGAACATTCGTCTTCTGGTGTAGGAATGCCAATTGTCCAATTGCTGACTTGGACTTATACACTAGCATCGAAGACGGGTATGCTAAGTACAGGGTCCTTTCAGGGACTCGCTGTTCACTCAGATCCGTTACTGTACTTGCGGCAATTTGTTATTGTTGGTTGGCTTTCTGGAGTAGTCGTCGTTCTTCTGATTGTTGCGATAGTCTTCTACTTTGTCCGCTTTCTGACTCGGTCAAATCCCATCAGTTTCCTCGCGGCTATCATCGTGGCTGTCTCGTGGTCAAACTTACAATTTCTGTTGAGAATCCGCGAAGAGGCTTTTAGTGCATCTATGGGATTGCTGTCGCTATATTTGACTTTCAGGGCAGTACGATCGTCCAGACTGTCTGTTTCTGGCTATAGCCTGGTTTTCAGTGGAGTAGCCCTGGCTTTTGCTCTATTCGCAAAGCGGAATGCTCTGCCATACTTGGCCTTCTTGCCGCTGGTGTTCGTCTTGGTTCCGGAAAATTCTTGGGACAGAGTACAAGATAGCACGCGCAACATGTGGATGAAGCATGCTTTTGTCGCTAACTTGTTCCTTCTTGGGCCCTTGGTTCTGCTGGTGAGGTATTGGCCAGAGTTCATAGCCTCATTCACTATAATTCTTGTGCCATATGTAGCAGTCGAAATATTAGGTTTCATATTGTTACTGGTCTTGTGGCTCTTGTTGATTTTCTGTACACGACTCCATAGTTTTTTTGGCAGAGGTCAAATGCGCTTACTTATGAAGCGCGGTGTGATTGATGCTGCAATGTTCGCGCTGCTTGTCACATTGGGTTTTGAGATTGCCGTTTATGCTAGTTTTATACACCCGATACTTAATGTGTATAGCCTTTTTCTGGCTACTCTGCTAACTGTTGGTCTGGTGTGGACATTGGTTGTCCGACAACGTCGACAGAAGGGTACCTCTGTAGCGTTGGATTTGTTCTCCACACCTGGATTAATTCCTAGAAATGACGTAATTCTTATCATTGCGGCGATTGTGTGGATTGTATTGTGGCAGTTGGCACGCTTTTCTCCTGAAGCTTTTGGTCCTCACATTGAGGTTGCGGTTTCGCGTGTAATCTTTGAGCTCTTACATCCTCAGAGTTCTGTCTCCGCTCTGTCAATGGGTGACTATTCGTCTCCATTGATGTACATTGTTGGCGTATTTGCGGAATTGTGGTCCCATTATCGTATTGTACGTTGGCATGAATTGCTCATTGTAATCCTGACGTTGTTTGAGCTTTTCCTTTCTCGAAAAACGTCTGCTATACGGACCATTCTTTTTCTTGTGCTTGCTGCGACGGGTCTAATGTTTTTTTCCGCGTTGCGTCACTTGTTTCCGTTTTATGTGATTTACGGAGATATCCTATTCATTCTGGCAGTTTCCTTGTGCTTCAGTCAATTAGTTATCATTTTGCGGGGACGGATGGGTGGTGAGGGTTCCAAACTGCGTGTATCGATTGTGTTCAGTCTGGCTATTACTATGCTGGTTTTCTCTGTGCTTGAGCGCACGAAAGAGTTGCGTTCTATGGAGTTCGGAGTCGATGTTGTCGGATGCAGTTCTCCTCCGAGTGGAGACACTTGTTTGTGTGATGAGTTTTATGCCGGTACTAAATATGGCGGCACTGGCCTGAAGGGAATTCTCGAAAGGCAGTATGGGGATGAATGCAATCAGGCGGTCAAATCACGTGCTGCTGACGGAATACCATAGAAACAGCAAGAAAAGATATAGTCAATGGGATTCATGGCTTTGCTGAGTAACTGTATAGTCTTTCTTGAAACCACTCCGTATGCCTGCAGGAGTATAATTACAGGATCAGGATGGAGGCATAATGATGAACCCAACAATCATTGTAATTGCTGTAATAGTTATTCTCGTGTTGTGGTTGGTTGGTATTTTCAATCAGTTAGTTCGGTTGCGAAACCGCTTTCAGAATGCATTTGCTCAGATTGATGTGCAACTTAAGCGGCGCTATGACTTGATACCCAACATTGTCGAAACGGCCAAGGGATATATGCAACACGAGCGGGAGCCTCTGGATGCTGTTATCAATGCTCGGAATCAGGCTGCGAGTGCTGGCAAACTGGCAGCGGATAATCCGGGCGACTCAGAGGCCATGAAAGGTCTGATTGGAGCGGAGGCGGCGCTGACTGGAACAATGGGACGTCTTTTTGCTCTTGCTGAGGCTTATCCTGACTTGAAGGCTAATCAGAATATGATGCAGGTGAGCGAGGAACTCACTTCAACAGAAAACAAAGTCGCTTTTTCGAGGCAGGCATACAACGATGCAGTCATGACCTACAACACATCATGCGAGACTTTTCCCGGTCTCATATTCGCCGCCCGTTTAGGTTTTGAGAAGGCATCATTGTTCGAGGTGGAGGAGGCTGTCGAGCGTGAGACACCCAAAGTGTCCTTTACTTGAGCAGCCTCTCTGTTCACTGGCACAAGTGTGTTATCCCTTACCTCATACGACTTGTCTAATTACTTCTGTAAGAGTACTGATGACAGACGTCGCAATTAGCAACTGAGAAAAATGGATTTCTTCGAGATGCAGGAAGCTGCGCGCCGCAAAACCAGCCTCCTAATCATCTACTACTTCTTTGCAGTGGCTGCGATTATAGTAGCGGTTTACTTCACTGTTGTACTGGTCTTTGGAAGTCGGGAGGGTTTAGACCCGGGCTTGTTCTTATCTGTTGTGATTGGAACGCTTGCCGTGATAGCTGTTGGCACGTTGATAAAAATTGCGCAACTCAGGCAAGGGGGACCAGCGGTGGCAGAAATGTTGGGGGGTTTGCTTGTGGACGCCTCCACTCGCAACTCCGGTGAGCGCCGATTGCTAAATGTGGTAGAGGAGATGGCGCTTGCATCTGGTACTCCGGTTCCGCCAGTGTACGTCTTGGAACAGGAAGAGGGTATCAATGCCTTTGCTGCGGGTTTCAATCCAGGTGACGCCGTAATTGGAGTGACACGTGGTTGTGTCGAGAATCTCAGCCGGGAGGAGCTGCAAGGGGTGATTGCGCATGAGTTTAGCCACATTATCAATGGCGACATGCGTTTAAACATTCGCTTGATAGGTATCTTAGGGGGAATTCTCGCAATTGCTGTGATTGGCTTTGGTGTGTTGCGAGCGGCTGCTTTTTCGAGCTTTGGTTATCGGCGTTCGCGTAGACGAGACCAAGGTAATGCAGGGATGCTTTTGGTGCTGTTGGGCATCGGTCTAATAGTGGTGGGATATATAGGCGTGCTGTTTGCAAAGATAATTAAGAGCGCAGTTTCACGTCAGAGGGAATACCTAGCGGATGCTGCTGCGGTGCAGTTTACCCGTAACCCCGATGGTTTAGCGGGAGCACTGAAACGGATTGGTGGTTTTGACAATGGCTCAAAGCTCTTGGTGGACAAAGCGGAGGAGGCTAGCCACCTCCTATTCGCCAACGGAGTCACAAGTTTTTTGAGTACGATAATGTCTACCCATCCGCCGTTGCGTGATCGAATTCGTCGCATTGACCCGAGTTTTTCGGGAGATTTCGAACGAGTCGAAGGAGCTCCTTCGACAGACGCAGTGTCTCTAGCGCATACAGGAGGTGAGCCGGCGCACTTTGTGGCCGATTCAGATAGTATTATGGATTCCATTGGGGCACCAACTCCAGCTCATGTTGTCCATGCTGCTGAAATTGTAAAGCGTATTCCATCGGAGGTACGAATTGCCGCTAGGGAGCCATTTGGAGCGCGTGCGGTGGTCTATGGACTTTTGTTGGACGAGGAAGAACACGTTTGTGCGCGCCAACGGGAGCATTTACAGCAGTGGGCGGACGAGGCTGTGTATCATGAGACTCTGCGCTTGGTGCCGATGTTGAGCTTAGTGAGTGCAGAATTGCGGATAGCTCTAGTTGATATTTCGCTGACGGAATTGCGTCGACTTTCTTCTGGACAGTATAGGGAGTTTCGTTCCAACGTACAGCATCTGATGGAAGCTGATGAACATATCAGCTTATTTGAGTACACATTGCAGCATATGCTATTACGTCATCTCGAAGGTGCGTTCGATGGGCAACGAGATGCGCACAAGCAGGTTGGATCCATGGCTTCGCTACGGCCTGCATGTGTAGACTTGCTTTCTAGCCTAGCTCATGTAGGTCATTCTGATGTGACAGAGGTTGAACATGCTTTTAATGTTGGAATGCGCGGTATATTCCCAAAAAGTAAACATGTAGTGACGATGGCTGAGCCCTCTCTGGCAGTTATTGACGGTGCTCTTGACGATTTGGATCGTGCTGTACCTAAATTGAAGCGCAGAATTATAAAGGCCTGTATTGCCTGTGTGCTCGCTGATAGGCAGGTCACTATTGCTGAAGTAGAATTGCTTCGGGCGGTGGCAGATTCACTTGGCTGTCCGATTCCTCCATTACTGCCTGGAATACCTGGGTAACTAGGCCTGGTTCTGTGCAATTTTCAAGCTTTCTGTGTGACTTCACGCAGCGTGCTAGAATTGATTCTTATGGTATATCGACCGCCGCGCCAGAGGAATCTGTACGATCCAGATAGCCAGAAGCCATTTAAACTTAGCCGTACGCGACTTGAGCGCTTCATCGAGTGTCCGCGATGCTTTTACCTAGATCGCAGGCTCGGCGTAGATCGACCTCCTGGATTCCCATTTAATCTAAATTCCGCAGTTGATACATTGTTGAAGGCTGAGTTTGATATCTATCGGGAGATTAAGGAACCACATCCGTCTTACATGCGATCACATGGAATTGATGCCATCCCGTTCCAGCATCCTGATCTCTACGATTGGCGCAACAATTTCAAGGGCGTGCAGCATCTGCACGAATCGACCAATTTGCTCATCCATGGTGCTGTAGACGATGTTTGGGAGTCTTCGACTGGTGAGTTAATTGTGGTCGATTACAAGGCCACCAGTAAGAACAGCGCAGTTTCGTTGGATGCTGAGTGGCAACGGAGCTATAAGCGCCAAATTGAAATATACCAGTGGTTACTGCGCCGTAATGGATTTGACGTGTCCAACACAGGATACTTCATCTATTGTAACGGCAATCGCCAACGCGAGGAATTTGCACAGCACCTACAGTTTGAAGTTAGTGTACTTCCTTACACGGGTACAGATACATGGGTAGAAGACACAATTATAAATGCGCATCATTGCCTGCAGTCGGAAAGTGCTCCGGAGCTTCTTGAAAGAGGATGTTACTATTGTACTTATTATTTAGCGCGACTGGATGCCGAATAAGGCTCTTTGCATCTATGGATGAATGGTGTGAATTTAGCCGCCCAGGCTAATGCAGATGATCCCTGCTGTAATTAGTGATGCGGCAACTAGACGAAACCGTGCAGCTGGTTCTCGAATAAGTATTGCGGCTGCTGCGACACCCAAAACAACGCTCAATTGTCGGATGGCTAGAATATAGCTTGCTGGTGTGCTGAATTGGTAGGCCCAGAGTATCAGCGCATAGGAAAAAAAGAGTCCAGCTGCTGCAATACCTACTGGGCGCCAGTTGCTCCAGCCTCCTTTGACACGAGTCGGTGTGTGAAGTACGACTAATATACTCGTATAGGCGATCGTAGCAATAGAAATTTCAAAGATCTGATAGCGTATGGCGGCGATCGGTCCCGGCGCGATTAACTTGGCGGCGTCACTGTCGGCAGCTGTGTATCCAATAGTCCCTATTGCTGCTAGCGCAATCCAGAGGGAGGTCTTATTCCAGTACCTTGTAATAGTGAAATCCTGCAGAGATGTAAGTGGCGCAAGAACGCAACCTATAGCGGTCAATGCTAATCCTAACCAACCAAAAAACGTTGGTGCTTCACCACGAGCTACATCCAAAATTGCTATTGCGAGAACCGGCGCGGCTCGGGAAAGTGGATACACAACGGCGAAATCTCCGGTCATGTAGCCGCGCGAAAGACCGAGGTAGTAGATGGACTGAAAACAACCGGCGATAATTAACTGCCTCCAAACTGCTGATAATATAGGAGCGCTGTAAAATTCGGCTAGCACTGTCGGTGCTAGCCCAATTGCGGTTATTAGTAGTGACAGTCGTAAGAAGAAGTCGGTGCTGCGCTGGTTTCTTGCAATTAGATTCCAACTAGCATGTAATCCTGTTGATAAAAAAGTTAGAATAAGAGGGAAGAGTTCCATTGTGCAAGTTACAGGTTTGTGAGAATGTTTCCGGGAGCGTTGTCCTGAAGTTTGTGTATAGTTTTCATACTAAAGTAGGCGGCGATTTGCTTTCCCATACTTACTCTACTTACTCAAATATTGTGTTCATGGTTTATTAGAATTAACTCAACTATGCGTTGGTTTAACTTAAAATGGTCTTATTGGTCAGAGCACCATATCTAGCATGCGTGAAAGTAGAAAAGTTTGCTTTGGTCTCCGCTTGTGTGTAGTTGTGAACCCGACAGGTCAGCAATGATATTGCATGAACATGTCTTTTTCTATGGGGACTTTATCCAATTGTATACTGATTTTCCAAAATTCTGACGCATGGGACACGAACAAGATAATTTTCTTCTGGTTGGTTGGTCTTGTAGCATCTTGGATTTCAATGTACAATGTGCGCATCAGTAATAGGTTGGGCTATTTGAATTGAATATTGGTTGGGAGTTTCGCGACGGTGTAGTTGAAGTGGAACTTACGTTACGACACTGTTAGAGGTACAAACTCTGCTTTACCGGAGTTAGACTAAGAGCTAAAAATGCCAAATGTTGCGTATTTCCAGCACTAAGGTGTTGAAAATTATTATAGAGATACATAGGTTTTACTATTGAGCAATGCAAATCATCATGAGAAAGGAGATCAACGAATATGAGTGAGAGTAAGGATCGTAAAAGACCGGGTAGTGTGATTACCCGACGTCAGTTCCTGCGAAGAGCTGGACTTACTGGTGCGGGATTGGCGGCTGCTGCATGTGCTCCAACGGTTGTGGAAGTCGAAAAGGAAGTGGCGGTGCCGGTGGAGAGAATTGTCGTTGAGGAAAAGCAGGTCACTGCTGTTCCCGAGGTACTTGAGTATGTTCTTAAGCACCCCATTTCACAAGACCCACAAGGTTTGGACCCCAACAATCCTATGATGCCTTCCAATAAGGAAATGGGATATATGTACAATGAGGGTCTTTATAGGCTTACTACCAACGGTATTGAGCCGAACCTGGCTACTGAAATGCCGTCTACAGAAAATGATGGTAAGAGGTGGGTGATTCCTCTACGCAAAGGCGTCAAGTTTCATAATGGTAAAGCATTCACTGCTGCCGATGTCAAATACTCCTTGGACTTCATCAAGGATAACGGGCTTTCCACTAGCAGTCTGTTGGCTAATGTAGACTCAGTTTCGGTGGAAGGTGATCATACCGTTGTAATAGATCTTGTTGCGCCAGATGCATTCCTCTTGTCTGCAATGTCTGTATGTGATGGCCCTAGGATTGTTGCGGAAGGCGCATATGATGGGGCTCCAGTGGAAAAAGAGGGTGTGCAAACCGCTCTAACTAATGATGTTCCTGGTGTAACCACAGGCCCATACGAGATCATTGAATATAGTATCGAGGAGCGCGTAGTACTTCGGAGATTTGATGATTACTGGGGATGGGATCATTTCTGGAACGGGTTCTCAGAGCATATTCCGAAATATGTTGTATTTGAGGTTGTTGGTGATCCTACTGTGCGTGTATCTCAGGTGATTGCCCAGGCCCAAGACTGGTATTTCAATGTCCCAGTAGCTTATGAAGAGCGTGTCAATCAGGAGTCCGGTTTGCGTGGGGTAACTGTGGCAGAACCATTCATCCAATACCTAGCTTTTGTCGGAGAAGGTATTCTGGGTTTCAATGAACAAGGTATCCACAATCGCAAAGCTATTACTGCTGCTATGGATCGGATAGACATCAACAATGTCGTGAACGCTGGTATGGGTAGTCCCGCATGGGCCTTCTGGTACGCTGATGATCCTTTGGTGAATGAGAAGGTAAAAGAGATACATACTGTTCGTTCAGACTTTGACTTGGCCCGCAAGCACCTACAGCTTGCTGGTAACCCCGATGGTTTTGAGGCTCATTTTGTTTTGGCAGAGGGCAGGGGATATGAGATAGGAGCAGGAGTTATCGCAGAGCATTGCGCCAAAGTGGGCATTAACTTGACCATGGAGTCCAATGTGTCGTCAGCCAACTGGCCGCGCGTCATAGATAACGAAGTTGATGGTTGTTATCATGATGCTGGTGACTCCGGTATCTGGGCAGTTGAGTATGGTCGCTACTATCCTGAGCCACATGGTATAGCTCCGTGGCATATGGATGATATGCCACAAGAATGGCTCGACCGCTTTATGGGTGCGATGGACGAGTTTCGTACATCAGCCCCGGGAACAAAGGCATATGAAGATGCTGCCAAGAATGTACAGTGGGTGAATGCAGATCTTTGTCTTCATGTTCCAGCTGTTCATGGAGCAAGGATTGAGACCAGTTGGGACTACGTATCAGGTGTAGAACCAAGCCCGACTATCACTCCAATGATTCATGGAGTGAGCCTTTGGGAAACGCCGCACGGACCGCCTTCGCGACCGACACCGGCGTAAAGTACTGTAGAAATCACACCTATAGCCTTGCAGTTGCTAACTGTAAGTAAAGTGGTTTTTCACTTGGCGGGGAGCGAAAGCTCCCCGCCAAGTGTTTCATTTCCTGCACAATGTATAAACTGTAAACTCAAAAAATACTAGACGGTATGGGAATATAGCGATATATGACGGTTCTAATTGAAACTGAAGGCGTCAAACGTCACTTTTCAACTTCGTCCTGGATACAGCGTCTTTTTCGTGCAAAAGGAAATAGTGTAAAGGCTGTGGATGGTGTTTCGTTGAGCATAGCGGAGGGTGAAATTGTTGGCTTAGTCGGAGAAAGTGGCTGCGGAAAGACCACCTTGGGTTGGCTGCTTGCTGGACTTGAACAGCCGGATGAAGGGGTAATTAGGTTCAGAAATAGATCTATGAGACGCATGTCATCGGATACTAGAAATAAGGTTCAGCTTTTGTTTCAAAATCCCAAGGAATCTCTGAACCCAAGGAAGGACATAAGATCGATCCTCAGTTATCCTGTCCAGAAAATGGGGCATAAGACCGGGGACCAGATAAACGCCCGAATTCGAGATTTGTTGGAGATGGTTGGTCTGTCAGCGCATTATGCAGATCGCTATAGTTTTCAACTATCAGGTGGCGAACTCCAGAGGGTTGCACTTGCTAGGACGTTGGCATTGGAGCCAGAATTCATTGTTTGCGACGAACCCACTTCATCCGTTGATATGAACGTTAAGGTTCAGGTACTAGAGTTGCTATCTGGTATCAGTCGCGAGAACGGAATTTCACTCCTTTTCATCTCGCATGATCTCGGTGCAGTAAGATTTGTCGCTGACAGGCTCTGTGTGATGTATCTAGGTAGAATTGTAGAGGAAGGTACCCCCAAACAATTGTTTGAGCGTCCTCTTCATCCCTATACTAGGGCGCTCTTAGACGCAATTGCAGACATTGATCCAGGCAGCAAACGTACTATATCTTTGCGGGGACAGCCACCATCGCCTGTGGACCCACCTTCGGGATGCAGATTTCACCCGCGGTGTAGCTATAAGGATGAGATTGGCTCCAGATGTTGGGAGGAGGAGCCCCAATTACAAAATGATTCGGGCGATGGTCTAGTTCGATGTTTCTTGTATTCTGGGATAAGTGAAGGCAGCGAGCAACCTCTGAATAAAACTGGTCTCCATTATGATGTCAACTGAGTGCGGTTCAGTGATTGCAATCCAGAGACAGGATTAGATTGATGTCATTGCTACGATATTTTGGGCGTAGAGTTCTTTCCTCTGTACCCACCCTGATCTTGGTAACGTTTTTTTCATTTGGCTTACTGTATCTTACTCCTGGCGGACCCGTTGAGGCATTAGGCGGGATAATGATGAGCCCCGAGCAAAAGGAACGCGTGCGTGAAGAGCTCGGATTGAATGATCCTATTCACATCCAGTACATTGAATGGATGGGGGGAGTGTTGTCTGGGGATTTCGGTGAGACGATAGTACTGAAACCAGGTACTCCTATCTCAGAAATAATCGTACAGCCCCTGATTACAACCTGTTGGCTTGCCCTTGCTGCTACTTTGGTGGCAGTGGTTGTAGGTATTGGCATAGGTTCCCTTTCGGCAGTTAGGCCAAATTCGGGGTGGGATAATTTCTTCAGGATCATTGGTATCGCGTCCTATTCGACAACAGATTGGTGGCTAGCTATTCTCCTTTTATATGTGTTTGGAGTGATATACCGATTTGATTGGGCTATTGGTGGTGTTATTGATTTTTCCAGGGATTTTTCGTTTTCTCTGAAGAGCCTGTTATTGCCAGCATTAGCGATGGGATTGGCGAAAGGTGTGATGGTAGCCCGAATTAACAGGGGTGAATTA
>JAKUPR010000045.1 GCA_022450585.1 Anaerolineales bacterium
TTCCACTCTGCTGCACACCTAGGATTAGCCAACAGTTATCTGCGTAGCGGCGCCACCTGGTCGGCGGTAGAAACACTCGAAGAATTTATATCCTCCCACCCCAACTCCCAATACATCGCCGATTCCCGTTTTCTGCTCGGCTCAGCCCACCTGACTCTCGGAAATTACACTTCCGCCATACAGCACCTCAAAGCTTATCTCGAAGAAAATCCCGCCGTCATCGATTCATACGTGCATGAGTTGATAGCCGATTCGCATCGATCACTTGCGGAGTACACCCAAGCAGCCGCGCACTACCAAAAAGCGATACTCGCACCACGCGGTGGCAATATAAACTTTCTTTTACTCGATCGCGCCGAATCCCTCCAGGCCACCGGTGACATCGCCGGCGCCATCTCACTTTTCGATTTAGTTGATAAAAACACCCAATATGACGCTACACGTGCACGCATGGATTTTGAACGAGCCCAAGCTCAGGCCGCCGCCGGTGATTACGACAGCGCCGCCACTTATTACACTCACGCGGTTACAACCTACCCCGACTCCTATTACTCCTACCTTTCATTAGTAGAGTTACTAAGCTACGGCGCAACCGTGGACGAATTTCAACGAGGCTTAGTGGATTTTCATGCGAAAAAATACACGCCCGCAGTCCTAGCCTTCCAGCGCCACCTCGACACCAATATCCAGCATGACGGCAGCGCTCACTATTACATGGGGCTATCCTACCGTAAATTGGAAAACATCCCCGCTGCCAAAACTCATTTCCTCGAACTCATCAATGCTCATGTTGGAGACCCTCTATCGGCTCAGGCATCAATTGAGCTTGCCTATACGCAGTGGGGATGGGAAGGGGACTACTCCGGCGCAATTTCCACCCTGTTAAACGTAATAGAAAGAACCCCTTTTGACAGCAGCTCCCCAGAGGCACTCTTTGACGCCGGTCGAGTAGCAGAGCGTAACGCTGATTTACACCTGGCGACGACTTTGTGGAGCCGTGTAGCTAATGAGTATTCCAACTCCTCCATGGCTCCTAGGGCTGCTTTGCTTAGTGGAATCAGCCTCTACCGTCTGGGGGAATATTCGAATGCCATCTCCCAATTTACGCAAGCTAGTAGATTAGCTAACGCTGACACTGAAGATATAGCAGCAGCGCTTTTGTGGATTGGGAAAGCACACACAGAAAACGGTAACACTGACCTCGCAACCGAGGCATGGGAGGCCGCCCACACAACCGACCCACTTGGCTATTATGGACTACGTGCCCTTGAACTGAAATCCGGGAAACCACCTTTTAGCCCTAATCCGGTAATTGACTTTTCGTTCTCTAGCTCCAATGAAGCACAACGCAAAGCCGAGAACTGGATGGCAACACACTTGGGCATATCCCAACAAGAAATCAGCAGCTTCCTGCCTCGGTTGGAGACAGACGGCCGTTGGAAACGGGGAAGCAAACTCTGGCTTCTTGGACTTTTCGAAGATGCGAGAGACGAACTCGACAGCCTCCGTAATGATTATCAAGATGATGCCCTAGCATCGTATCAACTCTCGTTGGCTTTCAGAGACCTAGGTTATTACTACGGCGCAATCTGGTCTGGCCGCCACTGTATGGATGCTTTAGGGCTTAGTAATCCCTACAAAGCACCAGAATTCATTACACACCTACGTTATGGTCCGTACTACCTGGACCTGATAGAGCCAGCATCAACTCACTATGACATTGACCCACTGCTAGTTTATGCTCTAATCCGTCAGGAGAGCCTGTTTCAAGGACAAGTCACTTCGTCAGCATACGCTCAGGGTCTCATGCAAGTAATTCCACCAACAGGAGATTACATCGCCCGCGAATTACGATGGCCTGATTATCACTCAGAGGACCTCTATCGCCCATACGTTAGTGTAGCATTCGGAACCTTCTATTTGGCTGAACAAAAAGATATTTTCAATGGGAATCTTTATGCTGCACTTACAGCCTACAATGCTGGACCTGGAAACACTTCAATTTGGCAGCAACTTTCCGGAGGGGATCACGACTTGCTCGTAGAAATCATAAGGCTCAAGGAGCCTCGGGATTACATACGCCGCATAGTGCAACACTACGCTGTATACCGGCACTTGTACGCCAAGAATTAATCCCCAGCAGCGACACCCACCACGCGCCGAATCACTATATACCAATCATCTATAGTGTGAAAACGATCAGCTGGCTGCAGCAGCGGACCAAGCTGCACTCCATTCACTGACTTACTCACTACATAGGAGTAAACTGGATGGTAGAGTAAAACCGCCGGGGTTTCATCTAAGAACCTAGCCTGAAATGCACGGTATAATTTTGCTCGAGCCGCCCTCGAGGAAGTAATTCGGGCCTGCTCGAGTATCTCGCTCATTGTACGGTTGTCATACCCGCTATAGTTCTGACCACTTTCAATCTCAGTCTGGTGCCAGAAAGAATACGGATCTGGATCAGGGGTATGCTGCAAACTCATATGGATCATAATCGCCTGAAAATTACGTGGCTCAAGATATTCATCCTGAAGGGCATCTGCTTGTGCAACCTGAATTGTGGCTCGTATACCAACCCGAGACCAATCTTCTACAATCATTTGACCCAACGCAATGGAATTTGAATCACTTGGAACTAGCAGGTCAAAAGCAAGCAGTTTGCCACCTTTTTGGCGCACGTAGTTCTGACTGTCGAAGATAATATCGTCAGGGAGTACCCATTGCGCTGAATTAAGCAATCGCTCCGCACGCTGCGGGTCAAAATCAATCTCTCGCAACTGATCATGATATGCCCAGTTTTCCGGAAGTATTGGCCCATTAGCGACTACTGCCTGTCCCTCCAGAACCTCTGCGACAATCCGCTGGCGGTTAATGGCGGCCAGCAATGCCTGACGCACCTTTTTATCATGAAAAAACGGCAGGGCTGCACTCTGTTGGTTCAGTAGAATTAACCTGAATTCTGGTAATAGCGCGGAAAAAATATTGTAATCGCTGTCTGGCAGCACAGAAGCAACGGTCCCACTGCTGATACCACCTACAGCCATTATTTCTCCCTGATGCAAAGCCTGTACGGCAGTGGTCTCATCTGGGAAAAACAATAGTTGGACGTGTTTCAACATTGGGGAATGGCCATGGTAATACGGATTTGGCGACAGCAGCGCCTCTACCAGTTGTCCATTCTGGTTGCGCGTTATCCTCTCTACCATGAGCGGCCCTGCCCCCACTGGGCTTTCGTTTGCCGGATGCAAACTCAGGTCTCCGGAGCGAATACCAGAGAATCTATGCTGCGGCAGCACAGGAAAAGTAGTGTGCGAAAGGAACGGGGCATAGGGCTCCGATAATGTCAGCTTCAGTGTTGTTTCGTTAAGCTTAGACACTGAAACCTGTTGCCATAGCGCACCGATATCAGACGGTCCCGAGTAGTCACTAGCTTGCAACATGCCAATAGTGAAAATAACATCATCTAAGGACACTGTGACACCGTCATGCCAACGTAATCCAGAGCGCAAGACAAAGGTGTACGACAGACCATCCGCACTGACTGCCCAGCTTTCGGCAAGATCCGATACCGGCTGGCCAATTGCATCTAGACGCATCAAGCCTGCATATACCAAGTGAGCAATGTCGGAATCAGCTGAAAATTCGGAAAAGTCTAACGGGTTAAGTTCATGCGGCTGCCCGATCACACCTTCAACAAAATTTCCCCCTGGAGCAGGAGAAAAAGACACCACTAGATCACGGGACTGAAAGTATAGAAGAGAACCTACAAGCGCCAATCCGACGATGGCAAAACTTATCTGAACCTTAATCCGACGCATCAACGCAACAGCCGAATTGTTAACAAGGTGTAGCCGCATCCACTCAAAGATGCACCGGCATTAGCGCGCCCGGCTGTGATTAACAAATCAGCCGGTCACTATTACGTTGATTATCGCGACGACAAAAAACGCGATGGAAAGACCAATAGTGACATTGAAGAGTAGTTTTTCTACACCACGTCTAGCACGGAAGACACTCCCCTCAGTGGCGCCAGTCAAACCTCCCAAGCCCGCACCCTTACTCTGCAATACTATAGCGACAATTAGAGCCACAGAGATAACAATTTGAGCCAGGTTAACTGTTGCATTCATTGGTCGCGACCTCCCTTACTTCTACCTTACTTCTATTTGCCGAGCCGATTATAGCATAGAGAAAATAAATCTTTGGTGCCACATAGCGTTGCCATGCTCGATCAATACAGTACAATACTTTACTCATGACCAAGCACAACGTGGCGAATTCAACCAGTTTAGGCGACACGCAAATACTCAATCAGCGGTACGAACTACACGAGAGAGAAGCAGTCGGCGGCATGGCCTACGTATACAGAGCCAAAGACGTCGTACTACACCGAGTTGTCGCAGTTAAAGTGCTACGCGATCACTTCTCCGGTGATTCTAACCTTGTCAAGCAGTTCCTTGGCGAGGCCCGAGCTGTTGCCCACCTGAGCCATGAGAACGTTGTCACCATACATGATGTCGGCAGTGACGGACAGCACCACTACATCATTTTAGAGCATATCGCCGGAGACAATCTAAAAGCTCATATTCGCCTCAATGCACCCTTTAGGGTTGAGAGAACCCTTGATTACGCTATCCAGATTTGTGCCGGAGTAGGACACGCGCACCGGCAAGGATTAGTACACTGCGACATCAAGCCACAGAATATTCTCGTCACGCCCCTCTCAAAGGTCAAGGTCGCAGATTTTGGAATTTCCCGCATATTGAATGCCACTCAACCAGTTGACACGACTGCCACATTGTTCGGCACGCCCCATTATTTCTCCCCAGAACAGGCGCAAGGCTCACCTGCGACACCAGCCTCCGACGTATATTCAATCGGGGTTCTCCTCTTCGAAATGCTGACAGGAAGCTTACCATTCGATTCGCAAGACGCCCAGTTACTCGGCCATATGCATCTGAACACCGATCCTCCAGACGTACGTATAGCAAACCCAGTTGTTCCAGATACGCTAGCGGAAATCATTGCGAAGGTTTTGGCAAAAGAACCGGCAGCACGATATCGATCGGCTGAACATCTAGGGCACGTATTGACCACATTTCGCGACCAAGGTGCCCATGCCACACTACCATATCTTGCTCTCAACTCAGATGAGATAGACGCTCAGATTGTCGCCTCGGCTCGCGTCACTCCCACAGAACAAGAAGGAGTGGACAGAACTGGAACAGCTTCTGACTGGGTAACTTACCTCCTGGGCGGGAGCGCTGCACTATTGGTACTAGGGTTGCTGGCCCTTTGGACACGGGTGTTCTGGAGATTGGCACCAATCTTGCTGTCAGAAAATTAACGAATGTCTTATGAAAACAACCTGAAAAATTGGTATAATGCCTAATAAGATTAGAACAGAAGACGGAGACTAAAAGTGGAAAATCCCCGGATGCGAAACTCGTTTGTTTATGTGCTCATTTTGGTAGCGTTAGGCGCCATCCTATATTCAGTCCGAGCCCAATCTTCGCCTGCTACCGAACTCAGCCTAAGTGAAGTAGCTCAGCAAATTGAACGCGGAAATGTCGATAAGATAGTTATAGCCGAAAATGACCTCACAATACATTTTCGGTCCGGCGCACCATATGAACTAGCAGTTACGCGGAAAGAGAGCGCCTCTACTGCGCCCGAGCAATTTGCCTCTCTGGGCGTGAGCGAACAAGCTCGCTCAGCGGTTAAATGGGAAGTACAGGCTCCAAGTGACTGGGGCAACATCATGGTACTACTGAGTTACACATTGCCGGCAGTCTTTGTCATTGGGTTCATCTACTTCATGTTACGGCAGGCTCAAGGCACTAACAACCAAGCACTCTCATTCGGAAAAAGTCGCGCCCGCATGTTTACCGGAGACCAGCCCACAGTCACATTCGATGACGTGGCTGGTGTCGACGAAGCTAAAGAGGAATTAGCGGAGGTAGTCGAATTCCTGAAAGAACCGGAGAAATTCATCACTTTGGGGGCACGTATACCAAAAGGAGTAATGCTAGTTGGTTCCCCTGGAACGGGCAAGACCCTGCTTGCAAAAGCGGTCTCCGGCGAAGCAGGAGTGCCATTTTTCTCCATTTCAGGCTCCGAGTTCGTTGAGATGTTTGTTGGTGTAGGTGCTAGTCGCGTGCGAGACCTCTTTGAGCAAGCTAAGAAGCAAAGTCCGTGTATAGTTTTCGTGGATGAGATTGATGCTGTAGGACGCCAGCGTGGAGCTGGTCTCGGGGGCAGCCACGACGAAAGAGAACAGACTCTCAATCAGATACTAGTGGAGATGGACGGTTTCGACACGGACACAAATGTGATTATTGTCGCTGCCACAAACCGGCCTGACATTCTTGATCCGGCGCTTTTACGACCGGGTCGTTTTGACCGCCGCGTTGTACTAGACAGACCTGATATTCAAGGACGTGAGGCTATTTTCGGGGTTCACGTACGTGGAAAACCGCTTGCACCCGATGTAAAATTGGATTTGTTGGCCAAATCGACGCCTGGATTCGTGGGGGCTGACATTGAAAACACTGTTAACGAAGCTGCGATTCTTGCTGCTCGGCGTGGCCAAACCTTAATTAGTATGCGAGATTTAGATGAGGCCATCGAGCGCGTAGTCCTTGGCCCAGAACGGAAGAGTCGTATCATGACCGAGCGTGAACGCAAGATTACCGCTTACCATGAAGCCGGTCATGCTATTGTGGCGCGTGCGCAACCGGATGGAGACCCAGTCCGCAAAGTTACTATCATTCCACGTGGCATTGCTGGCGGACTCACTTGGTATCTTGCTGACGACGAAGACCAGCGCCTAGCTACTAGGTCTAAGCTGAAAGCGCGTCTGGCATCAATGCTCGGAGGTCGCTCTGCTGAAGAGATTATTTTCAGCAAGGAGGAAGTCACAACCGGAGCATCAAACGACCTGGAACAGGTTACTGGAATTGCTCGTCGCATGGTCACACGCTGGGGAATGAGCGAAAAACTAGGGCCGATGGCATTTGGAAAGAAGGAAGAACTTGTATTCCTAGGTCGGGAAATCGGAGAGCAGCGAGACTTCTCTGAATCAGTAGCAGAAGAGATTGATGCAGAAGTACGCAATTTGGTAAGTACCGCTCACCAATTAGCTTCCAAATTGCTAAAGAAATACAAAACCAAGCTTGCTGAGGTAGCTAATTACCTGTTAGAAAATGAAACACTTGAAATGGAGCAGTTCGAGGCACTGTGGAATGACGATCCCGTACCTCCCCCTAAGCAGCCCCCGCCGCCCGCCCCTCCTCCCCAAACCGAAGCATCAACTGGGGAAGACACGGACTCGCCCAGCAAAGACCCAGTACCGGTTCCCAGCGGTGTGTAATGTCTATAGCTGCCAGAAATTTATTGGTCTAGGCGCCGCTTTAATTCCTTTGTAAGCGCCGGTACAACATCAAATAAGTCCGCTACTATCCCGTATTTAGCTAGCTTAAATATAGGTGCTTCTGAATCTTTGTTGATAGCTACAATTACTTTTGATGTACGCATTCCAGCCTGATGTTGCACTGCGCCTGAGATGCCACAGGCAACGTACAAATCTGGGCTAACAGTTTTACCTGTTTGCCCAACCTGGTGAGAATACGGAATCCATCCTGCATCAACTGCGGCGCGACTTGCCCCCATTGCACCCCCGAGAGTAGTCGCCAGTTGGCGTATGGATCCAAACCCATCGGGACCACCAACACCACGCCCTCCAGATACAACAATGCTAGCATCAGAAAGGCTAACGTCATTCTCCCATGCAACGTGATCTGTGACCTTTACGGCAACGTCTTCTTCTGCCAGGACAGCCTCAACTGGCACAACCTTTGCTGTGGACGCAACGAGCTCCGGCTGCGGAAATGCACGGGGACGCAAGCTGATAATCTGAGGATTAGCACCCGGCGCACAGACTGTAGCGCGCAATTTCCCCGCGTAAACTGGACGAGTAACGTGAACTACACTGTCTTTCACATTGAGCTCTACGCCATCAGCTATTACACCTACGCCAAGCTCCACCCCTAGTAGAGCCGTTAAATCCCGACCACGCGTGGTGGCAGGCGCAAGTACCAAAACGGGCTCCTCAGCCGCTGTCAGTTTCACAGCTGCAGCGCCATATGCCTGAACCCGGAAATCCGCCAAAGTTGCATCGTCACACACGAAGATTTTTTCTGCACCATACTCAGAGGCTAGTTGCACTAGCTCATCAACACCATGTCCGAACACCAATGCGTCTACACCGGTATTCAACTCTGCAGCAATTTTTCGGGCTGCCCCCATAGCCTCCCAAGATGCCGGTAATGGGTCTCCCCGGAAATGATCAATATAGACCCAAACATTGCCTGCCATTCAAATCACCATATCGTCCATTAATCTGTCTGTTAGCTCCGTCACAATGGCTTCTACACTATCACCTTCAATCATCTCAACTTCTCTACTAGACTTCGCTAACGATTGGATTTGTGACCAAATAACTGCAGAATCACAAGTCTTTATTTCGGAATCATCCAGACCCAATTCTGCCAAATCCCAAACTGGGATCTCGACTTTACTAGCTTTACGTATCCCAATAAAGGATGGATAACGCGGCTCGTTAATCTCCTTTACCACACTGACAACAGCGGGCAAAGTAGCCAAACAATTCTGACGACCCTCCTCGAGCAGCCTAGCCACACTAATTCGGGCTTCATGCAAATCGATTTCGTAGACCTCGCAAACGTAACTTAGTGGGGTCCATCCCAGAACAAATGCCACAGAGAGCGGCACCAGTCCACTATCACCATCGATTGCCTGCTTTCCGAAAAAAGCTAGCTCCACATCGCCCAATTTCTCGATAGCCCTTGCTAGTATTCGCGCGGTTCCACGGGCATCACATCTGAAGAAGTCTTCATCACAAAGCATTACTCCAGAATCGCAACCCATAGCGATGGCGGTCTTAAGAGCCTCACCTGCACTTTTCCTACCCATTACTATGGCAGTAACATGCCCGCCATACTTTTCCTTCGTACGAATAGCTTCCTCAAGGGCGTACTCATCCCATGGATTGACCACCATTGGTGTATCACCCCAAGATACTATCCCATTCTCAACCACCATTTCGGCAGCGCTATCAGGAGTCTGTTTTATACATACTACAATATGCACTCTGGGATTCCTTATCTGTCTGAATATATCCAAACCCAATAATTTCGCGCATTTTACCATAAGGACTAGTCCAAATCATTTGCTTTACCTAGACATGATAAAATCTCTCGCAAATAGCAACCGAGAGAGAAGAAGCCATGGAATGTATATTTTGCAAAATAGTCGATGGAAAAACAGAGGGCGAAGTGCTCCTACAGGACAAATATGTTTGTGCTTTCCGCGATATCAATCCCGCGGCCCCCTCGCACATTCTGATAGTACCTAATGAACACCTGACCTCTATTGAAGCACTTTCTCCAGACAAAATCAAACTAGCAGGACGATTGCTACTTGCTGTGAAGGATGTAGCCCGTTTAGAAGGAATCTCACAGACCGGATACCGCGTAATTACGAACACCGGAGCTGACAGCCATCAGGAGGTACAGCATTTGCACATTCATGTTCTAGGCGGCGCACCGATGAAGCACGGCTTGGGTTGACAGACGCATGCTATAATCCGCCTTTAGTAGCGACGCTAACTAAGCACAAATCTGTATCTTGATTCCCTAGCTAGGATGAAAGGGGTATAGTCTCAGCATCGATTCCGGAAGGCGCTTTCCCAAACTCATGTCAAACTCCACAGACTTGACATCCATGTCAGAACCAACCACTTCACGCCGCTGGCTTCCAGCAGTACATCCTTGGGCAATCGGAATTCTTTTTGCATTGCTAGCATGCGCAATCCTTTTAGCGCCGTTAGGGACAAATCAAGACGAAACTCTAAATTTGCAGGTTGGCGATCTGGCGCCATTCGATATAGTGGCACCACGGTCACAAACATACATCAGTATGATTCAGACTGACAGCGCCAAAGCAGCCGCCGAAGCATCCGTATCGCCTGTATACGACCCCCCAGACACGCGCATAGCTAGGCAACAAGTTAATGCGGCGCGTGGTGCTCTCGGTTTCGTGAATTCGGTGCGTGCGGACATTTGGGCCAACAATGAGCAAAAGCGCAAAGACTTGAGCCATCTTAGCAATATATACCTTTCCGATGATCTGCAAATCCAGTTATTAGAAATCGAGGAGTCTCGCTGGGTAACAGTGCAAGCGGAAGTAAAACGGGTGATTGAAGTTGCAATGAGCGAGCCCATCCGCGAACACCACATAGAAGAAACCAGAACTCGTATTCCCATGATGGCTAGCGTGGATGTAACAGTAGAAGAGGCCGAGCTAGCCGCTGCACTCGCCACTCAATTCATTATTCCCAATTCGTTGTTCAACGAAAGGGCAACTGAGCAGGCTCGTGAGGCAGCAATAAGCGCGGTGCAACCCGTGGAACAGGCATTTGCGCAAGGCCAGACCATTATACCGCGCGGCCACATCCTGACTGACCCCGACTTAGAAGCAATGACTGCGATGGACATGCTAGAACAGGATCAGAGTACCTGGGAGCGATACCTGCCATCAATGACAGTAGTAGCACTAGTCGTAGTCATAATGGCGCTGTATCTTCTCAGAAACCAACCTGATTTCTTTAGTCGCACACGCCACATGTTGTTCATTAGTCTACTAATCCTCGTTTTCCTTTTCTCTGCACGGTTCGTAATACCAGATCGAGTAGTACTCGCTTTTCTATTCCCAGCAGCCACACTAGGAATGCTTATAGCAGTAGGACTAAATGCCCAACTCGGCCTAATAAGCACAACGCTTTTTGTGATGTTCATAGCCATCATTTCCAATGGACGCGTGGATGTGACTATATACCACCTTGCCGGTCCAATCATAGCCATTTTGACTTTGGGAAAAGGTGAACGTGTCAACAGTTTCTTGCTGGCTGGCATAGCAACCGCAGCGACAAATGCAGCTGTGATCTTGGTTTTCCGAATAGACGATCCTGCGATTGACATGCTCGGCTTGGGCACCCTTTTAGGAGCAAGTCTAGCAAATGGTGCAATTTCTGGAGCTCTAACCTTAATGGGGCTATTCCTGTTGGGATATTTGTTCGATATCACCACGTCGCTACAGCTGGTCGAGCTATCGCGACCCAATCATCCCCTTCTTGTGGGGATGCTGCGCGCTGCTCCGGGTACGTATCAACACAGTCTACATGTCGCAAATCTCGCCGAGCAGGCAGCCCAACGGATTGGCGCTAACACAATGCTTGTACGCGTAGGGGCACTCTTCCATGACATAGGTAAAACCCGCCACCCGGAGTATTTCGTCGAGAATCAGATTAAAGGCATTAACCCGCACGATCAGCTCATTCCCCATAACAGCGCCCGCATCATCATTGACCACGTTCGGGATGGCGACAAAATGGCCAGTCGCCACAGACTTCCTGGGGCCATCCGGGCCGCAATTCTCGAGCATCACGGCACCACCGTGACTATGTACCAATATGAAAATGCACTTGAAGACAACGGTGAGACAGAGATACACATTCAAGACTTCACCTACCCTGGCCCGAAACCACAGAGTCGAGAGACCGCACTACTGATGCTAGCCGATGGTTGTGAGGCAAAGGCCCGGGCCGACAATCCTACTGACACCGATGAAATCGACGATATCGTGCGATACATTATCAACCGGAGAATGCAGCAGGGAGAATTAGATGAATGTGACCTTTCGCTCACCGACCTCGACACTGTGCGAGAGTCATTCGTAAATACACTGAAAGGATTTTTTCATAGCCGACTGCAATATCCCAAAGCACAGAACCCCCTGATTCCAGTCAATAACTTAGAGGAAGCTGAGAAATTGGATCTTCCCACACCCGACTAATAGACATACAGTCATGGCATCACCGTACCGCATTAGTACACGCACGCATCCCCGTAGAATAGCTAGAGTCCCCACTGCAACAATTCGCGCCAAACTCCGAGACGCAGCACGAACGTCACTTGAGCACCAGCACGCTGATTGTGGCACGAGCATATGTATAGTGTATAGTGTAGATTCTTATCTGCGACAGCTCAATCGTCAATTCTCTGGCGTAGATGCCGCCACAGACGTACTGGCGTTTCCCTCCGAAGAAGATGATAGGCATATAGGAGATGTCATCATATCCATGCAACAGGCCGTCAAAACCGCGCAGCGCGCCGGGCATGGAACCTTAGATGAACTACAGCTGCTCACAGTTCATGGTGCACTTCACCTGCTGGGACATAAGCACAACACTGAAGAGGAACGCTTAAGCATGTGGCAGGCACAGACGGAGATTCTGCAAACGCTAGGACTAAGTATTTCCACTTCGATAGTGGACAATTCAGAATAATCTCGAACAAACACACTCGTTCTACTAGAGGAAACCCCGATGCAACTAAACACTAGTACCACTGACATTGCAGACCAAGAGGTCGACACAATTATTCTCAATCTATTCGAAAACACTAAGAGCCCTCAGGATGCAACCGCTTCCACTGACCAACGCTTAGAAGGCACTATCTCAACTCTACTAACTGGCGGAGATTTTAAGGGAAAATTACGTGAAACGAGTGTACTTTACCCTGGCAACGCACTGCCCGCCCAACGAATAATAATTGTCGGTCTAGGCCCAAGGGAAGACTTCACACTAGACTGCGCGCGCCATGCCGCCGCTGCAGCCGCCATCCGCGCACAGGAACTCGGTGCGCGCAGCATAGCATCTGTTGTACACGGCACGGGAGTAGGCAAAATGGAAATAGGTGCTGCCGCGCGCGCGACAGCGGAGGGCACACTACTAGGGCTTTATTCATTCCAGAAATACAAAAGTGAAGCTCAGAACACAAAGGTAAGTTCATTCTCTCTGGTGGAATCTAACGAGCAGCAAGCGGAAGCACTGAGTGTCGGAGCACACGAGGGAAACATCATAGCAGACTGTGTCTGCCAGGCCCGTAATCTGGTTAACGAACCGCCCAACACCTGCACACCCTCCTTTCTGGCATCGTACGCCAAAAAGCTGGCAGCTGATCATAACATGACCACACGCATCCTTTCGGAATCCGATGCCCGTGAATTGAACATGGGAGCGTTTCTAAGCGTAGGTCAGGGGAGTGCACAGCAATCACAACTCATTATCCTAGAACACAATAGGGGTCTTCTGGCAGACACTAATCCTCTGGTACTGGTCGGCAAAGCTATCACTTTTGACACCGGCGGTTATTCAATGAAAAGTGTGCAAGGAATGGAAGACATGAAGACCGACATGGCCGGGGGCGCTGCCGTGCTGAGCGCGATGCAAGCTGCAGCACGCCTTCAGGTGCCTTATCCGGTAGTTGGGTTGGTGCCAGCCAGCGAGAATATGATTGGGTCTCAGGCAAGCCGTCCATCCGATGTAGTACGTGCTGCAAATGGGAAAACTATTGAAATAGTGAACACGGACGCCGAGGGTAGGCTAATTCTAGCAGACGCACTGGTGTATGCCGCACGATATAATCCGACGGCATTGATAGATATCGCCACTCTCACCGGAGCGGCAGTTATAGCACTCGGTGAAGGATCTGCTGCGGCGTTATTCACAGATGACGAAATACTTGCACAACACCTTTCCCTCGCAAGCCAATCCAGCGGAGAAAGGATTTGGCGCATGCCTCTATATCCGGAGTACGGCAAACTCATGCGCGGTAGCGATGTGGCTGACCTGCGTAACAGCCCCAACAAGCGCTATGCCGGCATCGGTACGTCCGCCGCGTTTTTACAGGAATTCACTGGGGGATTCAGATGGGCTCACCTAGATATAGCAGCTATGGCTAATCAGCCCGCGAGCTAAGTGATTCAGACACTTGGACCTGCAGGTGCCAGTGGATTCGGTGTCCGATTATTATCCTATATGATGCTGGACGACGATTACGCTTCTTGGCAATCTTCGGCATCTGGTAACTGAAGCGCGCGTAAATACTCCCAACTATAAATGCCGCTCTTATGCCCATCGCTCCAATGTAATTGCAGTGCATAGTTTCCAGCAATCTCCACTCTTTCGAGCGCAAAACTCTGCACCGGCGTCAGAGAAAAAACACTCTTATCAGGAATAGACCCCATGTTCTCGTGTCCACCGCGACAACTTGCGCAAGGACAGGCTGCCCGCAGCCCATCCCACCCGTATTCACTACTCATTCCATCGTCCCATGGAATTTCTAACACACGCCGAGTTTTGTCCAGACGAATGGCCTTTGGTCGAAATTGCATGTTAGCGATCTTTCAAAACCATACCCAAAACCGATAATCACTTACCAACAAAAAGATGGTATTCACTCATCGTACAACTTGCAGATAATTGGAAGCACCCCACCCATTACGACGTTCATCTGCCTGAGCCACAAGGAACCACCAAGTAATACCGTCAGCTTCCCGCGGACCCTCCTCCACGACAAACACCTCGTAATCAACCGCCAGATAATTTACCTCGGCAAGGAGACCGGGGTCGTAACGCAACCGTAAACCTCCACCAGTGTTGACCACTTGCACATAAGCACCCACTTTTATTAAACTGCCCACCGGGGGCGGCGGAAATGTAGGTGTGGGTCCAGCTTCCACGGTGTCTGAAGTGGGCGTTGCCGTCAACGGAGTAATTGTACGCTCCGGTGTAATTACCACAAATACTGGAGTTACTGTAGGCTGTTTCACAGCTG
>JAKUPR010000046.1 GCA_022450585.1 Anaerolineales bacterium
CGGGGGCCCGAATTATGTTCTCTATGAGGGACCTCCTACCGCAAATGGGAAACCGGGAAGTCATCATGTGCTTTCTCGGGCGTTTAAGGATATCTTTCCTCGTTATCGAGCTATGAGTGGAAAATATGTGCAGCGTCGTGGAGGGTGGGATACACACGGACTACCTGTCGAAATAGAAGTCGAAAAGCAATTAGGATTAAGTGGCAAAGACCAGATCGAAGCTTACGGCATTGCTGAATTCAACGCACGATGTCGTCAATCGGCGTTTGAATATATCCAGGAATGGGAAAAACTGACGAATCGGATTGGATTTTGGGTAGATATGGACACGGCTTATGTAACATTTGAAAACGATTACATTGAGTCCGTGTGGTGGATTTTGAAGCAGTTATGGGACAAAAACTTGATTTATCAGGGTTTTAAAGTTGTGCCTTATTGTGCGCGTTGTGGAACACCACTGTCTGACCATGAAGTTTCGCTTGGCTATCAGGACAACACCCCTGACCCCTCGCTTTTTGTGAGTTTCCCGTTACGTGATAATCCAGAAACCTCGCTGCTGATTTGGACTACGACTCCATGGACATTGCCAGGAAATGTCGGCGTAGCCGTTCACCCTGATGTGGTTTATAGCACTGTGGTGCTAGATAATGGCAAGAAATTGATTTTAGCAAAAGATTTGCTGAAAAAAGTACTTGGTGACGTGGGAGAATATTCCATTGTTGTTGAACAGACCGGCACGGATTTGCAGGGTGTCCGCTATCGAGCTCCGTATGGTTTTCTTCCTTTTGAAGAAGACGCACACTACGTTGTACTTGCAGATTTTGTCACCACTACTGAAGGTACCGGTGTTGTGCACATGGCGTCAGCTTTTGGAGCGGACGACATGGAAATTGCTCGTAAATATAATTTACCTGTGCTCATGACCGTTAACAAGGATGGCTGTTTTGTTGACGAGGTAACTCCGTGGGCCGGAATGTGGGTCAAGGATGCTGATGTTCAAATTATAGATGATCTGCGTGAGCGAGACTTGTTGTTTAAGTCTGATACTCATTTGCACACTTATCCCTTCTGTTGGCGTTGTAATACCCCCTTGCTGTATTACGCACGAAGCACGTGGTATGTCGCTACTACCAAATATAAGCATCAATTGGTCGATTTGAATCAGACGATCAACTGGTATCCAGATCATATTCGTGATGGTCGTTTCGGAAACTGGTTGGCCAACAATGTGGATTGGGCGCTTGGGCGCGAACGTTTCTGGGGTACCCCATTACCAATTTGGATGGATGAGGACGGAGATATGATTCTCGTGGGTTCGTTGTCAGAACTCGCTAAGTTGGCATCTATGGAACTGTTTAGTCTAGATTTGCACCGTCCCTACGTAGATGAGATTACTTTCCCGAATCCCAAGACTGGAAAAATAATGCGCCGTGTTCCAGAAGTGATTGACTGCTGGTTTGATTCTGGTGCTATGCCAATAGCGCAGTGGCACCATCCTTTTGAAAACAGCACTGAGTTTAATGAACAATTCCCCGCTGATTATATTTGCGAGGCCGTGGACCAAACTCGTGGCTGGTTCTACTCTCTGCACGCTATAGCTACCATGGTGTTTGACAGCGTGGCTTACAAGAATGTTGCTTGTTTAGGACTGATTCTAGATAGCGAAGGGCAAAAAATGTCTAAATCCAAGGGAAATATTGTGGATCCTTGGGATGTCCTCGATGAGCACGGTGCAGACGCATTCCGTTGGTATCTATATACTGCGAGTCCGCCGGGACAGGAGCGCCGTTTCTCAGTTGATTTAGTGGGTGCGGTTGTACGTAATTTCACACTAACGCTTTGGAACACCTACGTGTTTTTTGTTACTTATGCCAATTTGGACAATTGGAGTCCATCTTCTCATGTTAGGGTTGCGCCCCAACAGAATTTGGACAAATGGATACTCTCGGAGTTACATACCCTTACCCGAGTTGTTTCAATCTCCCTTGAGAATTACGATGCTACTGGCGCTACTCGACCTATTGAGCGATTTGTTGAGTTGCTTTCCAATTGGTATGTTCGCCTTTCGCGTCGGAGATTCTGGAAATCGGAGGATGACAGTGACAAGCAGGCGGCCTATGCTACGTTGTATGATTGTCTTCTGACAGTTAGCAAATTACTGGCACCTTCAATGCCCTTTGTGGCCGACGCTATTTATCGCAATCTGGCTCTGAGTATTGACACGGATGCGCCCGAATCGGTACATCTTGTAGACTGGCCCCGCTTTGATTCTGAGGCCATCGACGAAACTTTGAATCGTGAAATGGGGCTTGTCAAGAAGATGGTCTCGTTGGGACACAAGGCCCGCCAGTCCGCACAAATGAAGGTGCGTCAGCCGTTATCTACCGCGGCTTTTTGGGCTGGAAGTCGTGCTGAAGTTGATTTGATCGCACGTTACGCACATTTGATTTCGGAGGAGTTAAACGTAAAGAATGTGCGTTCTCTGGATTCAGTAAACGAAGCTATTGCGTACTTGCTTCATCCGCTTCCTAAGCAGTTAGGACAGAAATACGGTAAGCGCTTTCCCGCGATTCGCGAAGCTCTTCTGGGGTTATCTACGACAGAAACAGCCCGCGCGTTGCTGTCCGAACAATCGGTCACGGTCCATTTGGAAGCGGAATCGGTTGAGATTTTTCCTGATGAAGTGGAGGTGCGTTTGATTGCAAAAGAAGGTTTTGCTGTAGCGGAAGAGAGCGGCTTTGTGGCGGCCTTGGTGACTGAGATAACGCCGGAATTAGCTCGTGAAGGATTGGTGCGCGAATTTGTGCGCCGTCTGCAGGAATTACGCAAATCTAGTGGATTTGAGATTTCTGACCGTATACACATCACCTATTCTGCTTCCGAGAGATTGAAGCAGGCAATCGAAGAACAACGTGCGTATGTTATGACCGAGACGTTAGCTCTTTCGCTGACGACGGCGCGGAAAATTGACGGTATTACCCTAGAACTGGAGGGCGAGAAACTATCGATACATATGGAGCAGGTGACATTAAGCGAGAACTAGTAGTATTGCCGGCAGCGTTAAAATTTGGAGTTTTGGGCATGATTGGTGGCACATTGCTTGGAGAGGTAGTGCGTCAAAAGACGAGGGCTGTAACACTAGGGATATTTCTCGGCCTGTTGTTTGCGCTAATGCAGCCGGATGCTCATCAGGTAAGCAGAAAAGGTTAGAATGACCAGGCAGACCACCGATTCTAGCCCAGTTCCACTGAGATCGCAGCTCCTAGTGTATGTGGTGGCGACTTTGGCTGTTGTTTTCGATCAGTACACCAAGGCTCTAGTACGTACTGGCATGGTCTTGGGAGAAACCATAATTGTGCACCCTGCGCTGCGCAATATTTTTGACTTAACTTATACGACCAATACTGGTGTGGCTTTTGGAATGTTCAAAAATGCTGGACCATTTATTATCGTCTTAGCTGCTCTAATTGTAGGTTGCATCATGTATTACAATCGCGAGATTCCCTCTGGTCAGCGTTGGTTGCGCGTGGCGTTGGGGATGCAAATGGGTGGTGCTATCGGCAACAACTTGATTGACAGACCGCTGTATGGCTATGTGGTCGATTTTCTACACATCCACTATTGGCCTGTCTTTAATGTTGCGGATTCATGTATTTCAATCGGGGTGACAATAATGGTTTTGCTGATGATTCAAGAAGGGCGTAAGTCGAAAGAACAAAATAGTTCGGAGTCTAAGGGAACACGTGACTTGGCTGCGTAGCTTTCGCTTTCAAGGATCAGAACGAGGGGAACGATTGGACATTGCTCTGGTGAGAAAGCTTCCTGATTTTTCGCGGTCGCAAATCCGACGTCTGGTGAATCAGGGGAATGTCACCTTAGATGGCACTGTACCTCGTAAGGTAGGCCAAACACTGCGAGGCAACGAAATGGTGACTGTGTGTGTGCCACGGCCGACGCCTGCATCAGATGAACCTGAGCCCATTCCTCTGGATATTGTGTATGAAGATGATGATCTGATTGTCATTGACAAACCAAGTGGAATGGTGGTTCATCCTGCTCGTGGCCACTCGAATGGCACTCTGGTTAATGCAGTGTTGGCGCATGCACCGAGTATCCAGGGCGTGGGTGGTAATCAGCGGCCTGGCATTGTACACCGACTAGATAAGGATACTTCGGGGCTTATTGTGGTTGCTAAGAATGACAAAACCCATCGTTTTTTGCAGGAACAGTTTAGGGAGCGTACGGTGGAAAAGAGATACCAGGCTCTTGTCTGTGGCACACCTCCATCTCCAGTAGGGCGGGTGGAGGCTGGAATTGGTCGCGATGGTAAACATCGTAAACGCATGGCAGTTTTTGCATCTGATAACAAAAAAGGTCGTGCGGCTACAAGCGTCTACCGCACAATCCAAACTTTTCGCGGGTTCACGTTGTTGGATGTTAGGCCGCTGACTGGCAGAACTCACCAAGTACGTGTTCACATGGCTTTTCTTGGGTGCCCGTTGGCGGGCGATACACTTTATGGTGGACGAAGGTCTAGTAAGGCGCTTGCCAGTCTCCGACGTCAGTTCCTGCATGCGTCTGTCCTGAAACTATTGTTACCATCCGGAAGCGAACGCGAGTTTATCAGTCCGTTGCCGGCTGATCTGGAACAGACGCTTTTGCAGCTGCGAATTGATTGAAATGCACAGAGGACAAAATGGATTGCATTGATTTGCGCTCAGACACTGTTACGCATCCTACTGATGCTATGCGGGATGCTATGGCGAGTGCGCAGGTAGGGGACGACGTTTACGGGGAGGACCCAACTGTGCTTCAGTTGCAGGAGCTAGCAGCCGAGCTAACTGGTAAGCAGGCTGGCTTGTTTGTGGCGTCTGGCACTATGGGAAATGTTGTTGCTACTCTCGTGCATACTGGACGTGGAGACGAAGTTATTTGTGGTTCACAGTCTCACTTGTACCTTAATGAACAGGGTGCGATGGCGGCGTTGTCTGGTGTGCAGGCAAGGCCACTACGCGAGCAACCCGATGGTACACTGGCTTTGAATGAGATTGAGGACTCCATCCGAATAGAAGATGACCACCATCCTGTTACGAGGCTTGTTGCGATTGAAAACACGCACAATTTGTGCGGGGCAGTTCCATTAACTGCTGCGTATACACATGCGGTGGGAGAACTTGTGCGCCGCCAAGGTATTAGATTACATCTGGATGGTGCGCGTTTGTTCAATGCGGCTGTGTCTCTGAATACCTCTGCATCTGACTTGGCAGCACCAGCTCATTCGGTTTGCATATGTCTATCGAAGGGATTAAGTGCTCCCGTCGGTTCCGTCCTTTGCGGTAGCTCTGATTTCATACGAGCAGCTAGGAGAGCACGCAAGGTGTTGGGTGGTGGCATGCGTCAGGCTGGCGTCTTGGCCGCGGCCGGGATTGTGGCTCTGACTACGATGGTGGAGCAGTTAGGTAAAGACCATGACAATGCAAAAGTGTTGGCGCGAATGCTATCATCTGTGCCGGGAGTGGTACTTGATGATAATGCTGCCACTACTAACATGGTTTATTTTCACCTAGATGATAGAATACCGCACCATGTTTCTGAAGTGAGTGGTGCCCTAAAAAAGGAAGGTGTTCTATTGGATGTTGTTTCTAATCGCGGTTTCCGTGCAGTGACACATCATGGAGTTTCAAAAGAGATGGTGGTGAGCGCTGTGGCTGTACTAAGTGATGTATTAGAACGGAAGAACAGCTGCTAAATCTTGACCACCACTTCTGTGTAGTGCTATACTTTGCCTTCAAGGTCCCGTGGTGTAGCGGTTAACATGCTGCCCTGTCAAGGCAGAGATCGCGGGTTCGAATCCCGTCGGGACCGCTTTCTGTGTGTTGAATCATTAGTGGCAGCAGGCCTTTTTTTCTCCTTCAGACCCCCGTACTTTTTCAGGTTTTCAGAATGGTTCACAATTTGTTTGTGCTTGCATCTGTCCGTCTCCTCACTGTAAAATAATGATGATGTCAATGACATCCCTAAATCTATTGCTCACAAGTATCATTCCACTCGTGTTGACGTTCCGTTGGATAAACCAATGATCTAGTGGTTTATTGGAGTTAGTGATGACCTATGCTATCTACATATTAGTCAAATGGACGCTCGGTTTCTTGATGTTCTGGCGGCTGCCTAAGCCAAACTCGGAAATGTTAGGAAGTGTCCGTAGACAAAGGGTCAGTGTAATCATTCCAGCGAGAAACGAGGCAGAGAATCTACCTGATCTTCTCGCGAGTTTAGACGCAAACAGTTTTCCTCCCTTGGAGGTGATTGTGGTTGACGACAGCTCAGAAGATGATACCTCCTATGTTGCTGAGGAAGCAGGTGTCAAAGTAATTTCTGCGGGTAGGCTGCCTGAAGGTTGGATGGGGAAACCATATGCTTGCTGGATAGGTGCTCTCAAGGCCGAAGGGGAATTTCTCCTCTTTTTGGATGCTGATACCCGGCTGTTACCCGAGACGCTGAGTGCACTCTTGGCCCAATATCTTGAGCAGGGGAGCGGGATTGTTTCTGTGTATCCCTATCACATAATGGAAAAGGGATATGAGCATCTCAGCTGCTTTTTTAATCTTATTTCTACTATGTCAATGGGGATGTCTACCATATTCGGACAGCGCTTGAAGCCTTTGGGAGCTCATGGGGCGTGTATTCTTTGTTCTCACGAAGAGTATTTTCGTTTCGGTGGACATAGCGCAGTCAGAGGAAAAATCATTGAAGATATAGCTATTGGTCAGCTTTTTCGTGATAACAATATGCCAGTGCGTTGCTTTGGTGGTAAAGGGTTGTTGAGTTTTCGAATGTATCCGCAAGGCATGGGGCAATTGGTTGAAGGCTGGAGCAAGAACTTTGCGGCCGGGGCGAAATCAATGCACCTGGCCATGTTGTTGCCGGTTACAGCCTGGATTTATGGTGCCTTTCAAGTGGTTCATGCCGTCGCCTTAAGCAGCATTAGCGGCAATTTTGAATCTCTCTCTTGGGCACTGTTTGCCTATTCCGCATACGGAGCGCAAATTTTTTGGATACTGCGGCGAATTGGTAATTTTAGTAGACTGACAGCACTGTTTTTCCCTATCCCTCTGATATTTTTCGGGCTGATTTTCTTCCGGTCAGTAATCTTGACTTTTGTTATCCGGCAGGTGCGATGGCGAGGTAGGTACATTTCTATACACCAGAAGAACTAATTCTCCTAATGCCGTTTGTCCACCTTCCTGCTTATGTGCTTATTACCTTAGATTGTCTTGTCTGGGCTTTATTGCATTTTGTTATCGGCTATATTGCACACCGGATGCCTCTTACGGCTTTTGGTTCCGATCGTGGTATTTATCGCCTATGGTCTTGGGAGAAAAACGGTAGGGTATACCGCAAGTTCTTCAGAGTTCAAGCATGGAAAGACAAGCTTCCAGAGGCTGGGAATTTTTTTGCGGGCGGGTTTTCAAAGAAAAGGCTTATAAATTCTCATCCTTTTTACTTACAGCGGTTCATTAAAGAATCGCGAAGAGGGGAGTTTACGCATTGGGTCTCGATCTTGCCAGCTCCGTTTTTCTTTCTTTGGAACCCTTGGTTGGCTGGGGTCTTTATGGTTGTCTATGCTGTTGCTATTAACATTCCCTTTATCATCACTAACCGATTTGTCCGTGTGCGGCTCACAGCTCTGTTGACCCGTATTGAATGTCGCAAACACAAGCCTGCTTGATTAGCGAATATTTCATTATTTTTTGTTTCGCGGTAGGTCTTAATGGTGGATCGTATATGTAGGGGTTTATGTGATGCGTGTACGTTAATTTCAGGATACCTTGGTTTTGGATTGCACAGCTAGACATGCTGGAATTTCTCGTATGGAGGTGTGCGTCCTTCCTCTTGTATAAGATCGAAGTCCCTTAGCATCTTCAATTGCTTCCAGACCGGTACGATCGTATTAGCTGTGGTAACACCACTGCCGGCAGCTGAGGGCACGCCGATTCCCGGCATACAAGAATCTCCGCAGTGGTATAGGCTGTGGACGGGAAAGACCTTTGGGCCTAAGAACGGTTCCATTCCATGCTTCATGACCGGGCCGTAAGTGCCACGTTCACGGCGGCCGAAGCGTTTATGAGTGAGCGGTGTGCCGACCATGCTGATTTCGACTCGATCGCGGATGTCGGGGACCACCTTCGCGATTGCCTCCCATATCACTGATGAGCGCTCCTTCTTTAGCGCTAGGTAATGCTGTGAGCCGCGGTGGAGGCCTTCCCAAAGATCCCATGGCTCGCTGGCGGCTAGGTATGCATGAAGCGCGTGCTTCCCTGGTGGGGCAAGACTGCGATCGAAGACCGACGGAATGGATATGTTGACTACGTTCTGTGGCGCTGCGACTTCCCAGTTACGCATCACTAGGTGATGACACTCCAGTCCCTCAAGGCCTGTGGCGTCAAAGCCCACGTGTAGGTGTATGAAGCTGTTAGTTTGTTCGATCTCATGTCGCTCTCGTCTTACTTTCTCAGGGATGGCACCTTTGGGCAGAATGTGAAGCGTGTCCCATACTGATGCATTGGAGACAACTGCACGATTAGCCATTACCCGTCCTCCGCGTTTCAGCTGAACGCCGATTGCACGACCATTCTCAATGATGATCGATTCCACGGAGGCGCTCAGAATTAGCTTTCCTCCGAACTTGGTTAATCCGCGCACTAGGCAATTGATGATTCCCTGCATGCCGTACTTGGGATAATCGATTGTGCTATACATCCGTTCACGGTACATGAACCCCACCATAGCGGTTAGGCTCTTGTCAGCGAGCATGCCACCGAGCACGAAACACTCGAGCTGTATAAGATTACGCAGCCATGTATCTGTGACCATCTCGTCTATTATCTTGGACATTGGCTCGGTAACCGCACGTATTTTGCGCAGTCCGGGTAGTTGCTTCGGATAACGCAGAAGCGGAATGATGGAGGCAGCATCCCGCCGAAAAATGGTTTGCGGCAATCCAGCCAATGGTTCAACGATGTTAAGCATGCGCTTCTCGAGTTCTTTCCACTCGGTGGCTGCTATCTTGCCACCGAGGCGCTCGACCTCCTTTGTATATGCATCGCGATTATTGCTGCAGGTGAAGATACCCTCGGGTAGGTGATTGAACCAGCTCGAGTACCGAATGTAGGAAGGCTGCTCGCCAAGCAGATCAAGGACATGCTTGAGTGGATTGATTGATTTGGGGTCGCTCAATCCTAGAAGGATTGAAGGGCCAGAGTCGAAGTGGAACCCGTCGACTTCGAAGCTGTGCGCGACGCCTCCCGGGATGCTATGGGCCTCACATATGGTAACCCGGTAACCATAGCGGGCGAGCATAGCACCACAGCACAGCCCCCCAATCCCGGCGCCAATTATCACTACATCAGTCTGAGTCGTTACTTTGCGATCGTCCATTATGAATGCTCACCTAAGGCCACGTGTAGGAGGGACAGAAATATTCTGGTTATCGTGTTTCCCATCCCCTACTCATATAGTTATGGTACTTCAAGATTCTCGCCACTATACACCCACTCCTATATTTAAGCGGCTCAGGTTTCCACCAATACCGTCCCCGCCGCTTGCAGGGCAAATCCTTCGGGTACTTTGTGTCGGAGTTGTGCTTGATCCCACTCAGTGTGAAATCAGTTGTGTCTCCACATATACTTCTGCCATCAGCGGGTCCGCAAGCATCGCTTGTACAAATAGACAAACTCGCTTAGAGCGATAACTCAAACCTGGTATATACTTTTTTGGCACTTACGCGAGAAATTGATTTGTTGTCTAGAATTAACTAATTTATGAACCGTGCTAGTATGATAACAATGCTTGTCTCAGTTTGTCAACTAGGAGGGAATGCGTGAAGACTGGCCAGAATGTTTATCTGCGGTTATTTGGCTATCTACTCAGAAATATACCGCATTTGTTGTTCGGCTATGCTGCTATGCTTGCGGCACTTCTAATCAATCTTCTCGTTCCGCAGGTTGTGAAGAGTGCTATCGACCGCGGGCTAGCCGCTGGAAACGTGTCTGCTCTTATCGAATCCGCTGCCCTGATATTGGGTATTGCTGCCATACGTGGTGTTATGGCCTTTGGACAGCGCTACTGCGGTGAGTGGTTGACCCACAGGGTGGCCTATGATTTACGTAATGATTTCTTTAACGCGATTCAATTAGCCACTATGTCTTTTCATGACAGATCTCAAACCGGTGATCTCATGAGTAGGGCCACTAGCGATACTGCAGAGACAGAGCGTTTCATTGGAATGGGTCTTATGGATTTGACTGCCGTTTTTGTGCTTTCGTTAGGTGTGGGAGTGGCCCTGTTCTGGGAAGATGCCTCACTGGCACTTCTGGCAATTGGACCTATAGTGTTACTCATTATTTGGAGCATCCGCTTTGGTCGGCGAGTCAGACCCATATTCAAGGCTGTCCAGGAGCAGATGGGTTTGCTTTCTAACACAATGCAAGAGAGTATGACTGGTATTACAGTCGTTAAATCTTTTGCGCGCGAAGAGTATGAATTTGAGAAATTTGACCGGGAAAATGACGAGTGGTTCTTGCGGCGGTATAAGGGTATCTTGGAGTGGGGAAATAATTGGCCCTTCTTCACTTTTTGTCTTGCCGCTAGTGTGTTTTTGTTGCTATGGTTTGGAGGACCTAAAGCAATTGATGGCACGATCTCTGTCGGAAGTCTCTTTGCTATGATCTGGTATGTGCTTATGCTCAACGGCCCATCGCAGCGTCTAGGATTTCTGGTCAACTTGGGAGCTACTGCTGGAGCCAGTGCGTCACGCGTATTCGATACTATCGATGCTCCGGCAGAGATCACTGAACGCCCGGGTGCTGTGATCTTGAATTCGGTTAGAGGAGATGTAGTCTTTGATGGCGTTTGTTTTGGATACCAGGGTGGTGATCGTATCGTGGATAACCTGCATTTTCGTGTTAAGGAAGGTCAGACTGTAGCCCTGATAGGCCCTACCGGGTCGGGGAAATCCACGATCATTAATATGTTGCCGCGATTCTACGATCCTAATGAGGGTAGCATCAGGATAGATGGTGTAGATTTGCGCGATATGCGATTGCGAGATTTACGTCATCATGTAGGAGTGGTGATGCAAGATATATTTCTTTTTAGTACAACCATTCGAGAGAACATAGCCTACGGTGTTCGAAATGCTGCGGAAGAAGACATTGTGGCCGCAGCTAAAACGGCTAATGCTCATGGCTTTATTAGTGGTTTCGCTGATGGGTATGATACATGGGTTGGTGAACGTGGCGTCTCGTTAAGTGGAGGACAGAAACAGCGAATTGCTATTGCTCGTGCTCTTCTGCGTAACCCAAGTGTATTACTTTTGGATGATTCAACTAGTAGTGTGGACACCGAGACAGAATATGAAATACAACAGGCTTTGACTGCTTTGATGCAGGAGCGGACTACTTTCGTAATCGCGCATCGGTTGTTAACGCTTAAGGGAGCCGATCAAATTTTTGTATTGGAGAATGGGACCATAATTGAGCGTGGTACACATGTGGAATTACTTGATTCTAATGGTGCTTATCGGAATCTCTATGACTTACAATTGCGTAGTCAAGAGGAGTTTAGGTAATCGTCTAGTGGTAACTAAATTAGCATTGAATGAGACCTATACTGAGACAGACGAGAAATGAAAGAGTCTTCCAAGTCGGCTTATCGTCACGATCGGCAGACAGTTTTATGCGCCGCAACTGGCTTTTTGGCAGGTTTATGGATGCTGAGGTCGCTGAACGACATAGGCGAGAAGCCAAGATTTCTGATGTAATACTGGAAGATGAAGATGACTTTCATGATGCCACTAATGACTCTGGATTGTTGGTGCGGCTAATTTCCTACATATTGCCCTATCATGGCAAACTTGCCATTGCTATAGTTTTTATGATTTGTACATCGCTTCTTAGTGTTGCTCGTCCATGGATTGTGGGTCAGGCTATTGACAGTGGTATACGTGGATCCGATATACATTTATTGCGGAATTGGACGCTGCTTTTCTTATGTGCGGCGGTAGGTGAGTTGGTTCTTAATCGCGGACGCATCGTGATTATGGCGGATATCGGCACCAAGATTGTGGCTGATATGCGTAGCAGTCTCTTTCGCCATATGCATAGACTATCACTTAATTTTCACAATAATTATAGTGTTGGCCGTCTGATGAGTAGGCTGATCAGCGATGTTGGAGTACTACAGGATTTTGTAACATGGTGGTTTACGGGGGTGGCTCGATCGGTGTTTATCCTGTTAGGCATTGTTGTGGCTATGTTGTTTATGAACTGGAAATTGGCACTTCTGACTTTTGTCATCATTCCCTTGATGATGGTGTTAACAAATTATTGGCGCAGGCGTGTTCGTGGAGCCTATCGAGCTGCTCGGCTTCGATTGTCACTCATCAACGGCTACTTAAATGAGGCTATTTCTGGCATTCGCGTAACAAAGAGTTTTACACGTGAGGAGAAGAACGAGCAGCATTTCGGCAATTTGAATCATTCTTACTTTGATGCAAACATTGAGACAGCACGCTTGGCAGCTATATTTTTTCCTGGTGTCGACTTTATGGGGTCACTAGCTACAGCTCTGGTGGTGGGGGTGGGTGGATGGCTGGTCATGGGAGACGCACTTACGGCTGGCATGTTGGTGGCATTCTTGTTGTATGTGGATCGTTTTTTTGAGCCGATTCGCGAAATGGCTGAGCGTTACAATGTTTTTCAGGCTACCATGGCAGCTAGCGAGCGAATCTTTGATCTAATGGATACCACCCCGGACCTTGTTGATGTGCCTGAGGCTGTCCCATTACCGCCCGTTGTGGGTAAGGTTGAATTCAACGATGTTAGTTTCTTCTACAAGGAAGATGAGCAGGTATTAAGCGGTGTAACTTTCCATGCCGCACCAGGACATACCGTAGCCTTAGTGGGTGAAACTGGAGCAGGTAAGAGCACTGTTGTACGTCTGTTGGCCCGCTTCTTTGATACCACCGGTGGCAGCATTAGCGTCGATGGCTATGACATTCGGGGGGTTTCTGTAGATAGTTTGCGTTCGCAATTGGGGATTGTGCTTCAGGATACTTTTATCTTTGGAGGTACTATTGCCAGCAATATTGGCTATGGCCGACTGAGTGCATCTAGTGAAGAAGTTGAGGAATCGGCAAAAGCCGTTGGTCTGCATGACTTTGTTGTTAGTCTCCCGCAAGCATATGATACCTACGTGGGTGAGAATGGAGTTAATCTGAGCATGGGTCATAGGCAACTCTTGTCATTTGCGCGGGCCTTGTTGGCGGATCCTAGAATACTGATCTTGGACGAAGCAACCAGTAGTATTGACACTGTGAACGAAGTGAAGATTCAAGCTGCGCTTAAAATCTTGTTGCGTGGACGCACATCGTTTGTGATCGCGCATCGCCTCAACACCATTGTCAATGCAGATCAAATAGTAGTTCTTGATCAGGGTCAGGTAATCGAGCACGGTACGCATCAAGAGCTGATGGCACAGGAGAGTGCATACTACAATTTATACACAATGCAGTGGGCTCGTGGAAGGAAGTAGTGCGTACTGAAAATTGCACCTAGACCTGTGACATGTGTGCTGTAACGTGCCAGGCATATCCTGGAACTCATTTTTGTTCTTGACGTGTGGACAAGAGAGTTGTTTTGGTTGATTACCGTGATGCATACTCTGCTCAGGTGAGGCATAGCATTCGAGCGGTTGCTCGCTCATGGGGTTACCATAGTACACGGAAATCACAGAGGGTTTCCCCAACAGGTTTCCAGTTAATGTCTACTTCGGTTACACTGGCCATGTCAGGGCCTTCCCTTAGAAGAGACGCAAACTCGTGCAGGGTAGATGTACGTGCTTGTGCCAATACCTGCACTGAACCATCCG
>JAKUPR010000047.1 GCA_022450585.1 Anaerolineales bacterium
CAATAGTGTATCTGGAGCCATGGATGTGGCTACTAGGTACTTTTCCGGTGCTGCTTCTGCTCCAGCGTTGGATATCTAGACATACTCAGATCATCTTTTTGTTGCTTACTCGACACCCTGGAATGGCAGTGTTGTTGAATCAGCTTGTGTTTCTGCCTGGGGTGATATTGCATGAACTTAGTCATTGGTTGCTGGCCCGCCTACTGGGTGTTCGTACGATGGGTTTCTCAGTTTGGCCTAAGCGCCAGTCAGATGGCACAGTCAGGCTAGGATACGTACAAACGGAAAAAGTAGATTTTCTGCGTGAGGCCCTGATAGGGGTAGCCCCGCTCGTGGCCGGCTGTGCGGCGGTAGTGTTAATTGGAAACCAAATCCTGCAATTGGATCAGGTGGCTATTGCATTTGCTCGTGGGGATTGGGATAGCGCTTCTAGGGGGTTAGTAAGTGTGATGCAATACGCGGATTTACTTGTTTGGCTATATGTTCTCTTCGCTCTTAGTAACACTATGATGCCCAGTGCAAGTGATCGGCGAGCGTGGCCTCTGGTCGGATTGTTGCTTTTGGGTCTGGGTGTAGGATCATATTTTGCAGGTGTGGGCGTGGTTCTACAGGAGGCTGTAAGTCAGGCGATTGCGTTGGGAGTGAGAGTAATTTCCACGGCCTTTAGTGTGACTATAGTTGTTGATTTGGTAGTAATACCGGTAGTTTACGGAATTGAATGGATGCTTTGGCAGTTTCTTCCTGAACATAAATTGGCAAAATTACTCTAGATTACCTTTCCGTGACAGACGTGCGAGATAGATAATGGTGACTGTCATTAGGAGTATCAAAGTCGCTAGTTTAATCAACTGGGATTCTACTGTTAGGGAGAGTACGCCAAAAGATGCGGCTGCCACCCAATATCCTATGACGATGCGACGTTCAGAATGACCGTGATCAATTAATCGAAAGTGTAGGTGGCCGCGGTCGCCGTGAAGGATTGAGGCACCCCGGCGATAGCGATGGATAATCTGCCATGCGGTGTCTGCGATGGGTACGGCCATGACCAATAGTGCGGTGGCGAGGCGGGCAGGTGCTAGGATTGATAGTGTTGCTAGACCGTAGCCTAGTACCATCGCTCCTGTTCCACCAATAAATACACGTGCCGGGCTAAAGTTAAACGGCAGTACCCCTATGCAAGCACCAGCTAGGGCGAATGCGTAAAGAGACATATGTTGTTGCCCGAGCGATCGCATGTGCATGGCAAATAGGATTGCCGCGATAGCTCCAACCCCTGCGGCTAGCCCGTCTAGTCCATCTAGCCAGTTCACAGTATTCATCATTCCTAGGATCCAAAAGCATGTGAATATTATGATTAGCACCGGGCCTAATAATGGCCAGACATGCAGTTCGACAATGGTTCCAGAGAGAGGATTTGTGAAACGCTCGATAAATATTGTTGTGCTGATTGCGATAGCGGATGCCCCTAGTTGCGCCAATAGTTGAGGGAACCACCCGAGTTCACGTGAATCATCTAGGAGACCGATGAGGAAAAGGAAAGTGCAACCTAGCATCATCCCTGTTATTCGACGAGCATCATCTGGGTTTGCGATTGGAGCTGAGTAATACGCTAGAGTGCTCGCGGCAGCAAATCCGATAAATAAGCCTACACCTCCTATGCGTGGCAAAGGCTGCCTATGTTGGTGGCGGGTCCGTGGTTTATCTAAGAACACACGTAGGCGAGGTCCAATCCGGGAGGCCAACGCTGTGCCCAACAATGCTATTGCGCTTGCTAAGGCGAAAACTTGGAGGGATAACGACACTTTATTGTGGAGACGATTTGTACATGATATATCTAAGTGGCGAATTGGCGGTCACCAGCATCTCCGAGTCCAGGCATAATGAATCCGACACTGTTTAGGCGTGAATCCACCTCGGCCACATGTACTGGGACATGGGGATGATCAGCGTGGAGACGAGATATCCCTTCTGGAGCGGCAATTAAACCGATGTATTTGATGTGTGTGGCCCCCCATGATTTTAAGAGGCTGCAGGCCGCTGAGGCAGACCCACCGGTAGCCAGCATGGGATCCAGTAGTAAGCATATCCTATCTGATGCATCCGTAGGTTTATTGGAATAGTACTCAATTGGCTCCAGTGTACGCTCATCACGCTTTAGGCCGATATGCCATACTGAGGATTCGGGTATCATGTCGTGGATTGTTGTTACCATCCCTAGTCCGGCGCGTAGGACTGGAATTAAGGCGACCCTTCTGTCTAGGCGGGTACCGTCGGTGGGGCCCATGGGTGTGATAATCTCTGTTTCCTCCGTTGTCAGATCGGACGTGGCCTCGTACGCAAGCAGTGCGCTCAACTCGCCGGTAAGCTTCCTGAATTCTGTAGGATTTGTGTTTGCTGAGCGCAGACGGCTGAGTTTGTGCGCAACTACAGGGTGGTTGCTTGGGAAAATGTTGGGCATATTATGATTTGTGCTCCACAAAATATTATGAATGGATTGTAAACTGATTGCTGAACGGAGGCAAGCTGTATTATCAAATCGTAATCAAGGATAATGTAAGTGAATATATGCTTGCTTTTGTGTAGTGTCTGCTTCACGGCTATAATGTTACTATGGGTGTTCAAAAAGAACGGGTGGTAACTGATAAGGCGCGACCGGACGACGGGGCAGAACTATCCTTGCGTCCGGAGCGACTTGACGAGGTAATTGGGCAGCAGCGTGTGACGGAAAATCTTCAAATTCTGATAGCTGCTGCGCAGGGTAGAAATGAGGCTGTGGATCACGTGCTGCTTTATGGGCCGCCTGGGTTGGGAAAGACCACGCTTGCGCATGTAATTGCAAATGAGATGGGAGTGAATATTAAGGTTACAGCTGGTCCGGCCATCGAGAGGCAGGGTGATTTGGCGGCTATCCTTACCAATCTTCATGCGGGTGACGTTCTCTTTATCGATGAGGTTCACCGCCTTGGCAGGGCGTTGGAGGAGGTGCTATATCCGGCTATGGAGGACTTCGCACTGGATATAGTGATTGGCAAAGGTCCTGGTGCTCGCAGTATTAGACTTCAGCTACCGCGCTTTACTGTGATTGGTGCGACTACGCGCCTGGCCCTTATGACAGCACCTTTGCGTGCTCGCTTTGGGGCAGTATTCCGGCTGGATTATTACGAGTTGGATGACATGGAGGCTATCGTGCGACGAGCCAGCGATATACTTAAGGTGAGTGTGGAGCAGGATGGGGTGACTGAAATAGCGCGTCGTGCACGGGCGACTCCGCGGGTGGCTTTGCGGCTTCTAAGGCGTGTACGTGATTTTGCGCAGGTACGTGTTGATGGGATTGTCTCCGGTAGTGTTGCGCGCGACGCTCTTGATTTGCTGGATGTTGACGAACTTGGTCTTGACGAGATTGATAGACGTATGTTGAGGTCAATTATTGAAAAGTTTGCAGGTGGTCCAGTTGGTCTTGATACTATTGCGGCGTCCATTAGTGAAGAGGCTGACACGATTATGGACGTGTATGAGCCATATCTGTTGCAATTGGGATTCTTGGAACGAACCTCACGAGGGCGTGTGGCAGCGCGCCTAGCCTATGATCATCTTGGTATTTCCTATCCTGAGGATAGCCAGCATAGCCTACTGTGATAGATAGATATTAGCCTTGCGTAATTATCTGTCCTAATACTACAATGTGCAATGGAGAAACAGTCTTTGCGCACTGAGGATTTTGAGTACCAGCTTCCGCCCGGGTCCATAGCGCAAATTCCTGTAGAACCGCGTGACTCATCGCGTATGATGGTACTAAGCCGTGGGTCAACTGAGATTGCGCATAGGCAGTTTCACAATATTGAGGATTATCTCAAACCAGGGGATGCACTAGTATTGAACGATACGAGAGTCCGTCCGGGGAGGTTACATGGTAAGAAGGAAACAGGGGGAAGTGTCGAAATATTACTTTTGAGGAGATTGGAGGAACGAACGTGGGTTGTAATGGTCCGCGGGCGGGGAATGCGTTCAGGAGCGAGGGTGGAATTGTCGGGAGGCAAAGTATTTGGGACCATTTTGAAGGAGGATGGCCAGAATCGGGTGATGCGGTTTACAAGGTCAATCTCGCCGATATTATGTGAAATGGGTGAGATAGCTGTTCCACCATATATTCGAGAAAGGTTGGTAGACGAGGAAAGGTATCAGACGGTGTATGGTGATAAGGAGGGGTCGGCCGCAGCTCCAACAGCTGGGCTGCACTTTACGAGGAATTTGTTGGAAAGGCTCCGTTACAAAGGCGTAAAAATAGTGACGGTGACCCTGCATGTTGGTGAGGATACGTTCTTGCCTGTTAGGGTTGAGCGCATCACTGACCATCCAATACACAGGGAGTGGTGTTGCGTGAATGACAAGGCGGTTAGGACAATTAAGGGTGTGCGACGGGGTGGCGGCAGGGTCGTAGCTGTTGGTACGACCACGGCAAGAGTTCTTGAAACCGCTGCACGTGCTGATAGTGGTAAAAAAATATCTCCAGTGTATGGGGAAACGGACGTGTTTATTACTCCGGGATATAGGTTTCGGTTGGTAGATGTACTGATTACCAATTTCCATTTGCCGCGCTCGACTTTACTGATGATGGTGGCGGCGTTTGTAGGCGCAAACGGGCGCAAACAAATTCTTGATGCTTACAAGGTTGCGATTATGGCGGGTTACCGGTTTTATAGTTTTGGAGACGCCATGTTGATACTATAAAAGCATTGTGTATATTTCTGCTAAGTCGTGGTGTTTGCCTATAGTGTCTGTGTTAACGACTATTAAAATTGGTCTAGGGGTCAGACAGCAGGCGTTGAAAATATTGATATTTATTGATAGAATGGTGCGCGATGATTGACAAGGACTATTGTGGGTGATGATTAAAGTTGCAAGTCTGACGAAACGCTATGGTGAAATAGAAGCACTGCGGCGAGTTGAATTTGATGTCGCCTCTGGGGATATTGTTGGGTTACTAGGCCCAAATGGAGCAGGGAAATCCACTACGATAAGGTGTCTGACGGGTTTTTTGCATCCGGATGAAGGGGAAATCACAGTAGATGGATTGAATGTGTTGGAGCGCCCGAGTGAGGTGCAGGCTCGGGTAGGCTATCTTCCGGAGAATACGCCACTCTATTCTGATATGACGGTTCAAGGCTACTTGAGGATGATAGCTGACCTCAGGGGGGTTCCGGAAAGCGAGAAGCTTGCCTTAATCTCCGGGGCCGTATTTGCCACTGGACTTGACCAGCGTCTTACCCAACCGATTGGCCAATTGAGCAAAGGGTTTCGTCAGCGAGTTGGTATTGCACAAGCTATTTTGCACCGGCCGCGGCTACTTATTTTGGATGAGCCAACAATTGGTCTAGATCCGACACAAGTGGTTGAGATTCGTAATTTGATTAAAAGCCTTGCCAGTCATAGCACTATCCTTTTTTCCTCGCATATTTTGTCTGAAGTAGAGGCTGTTTGTGACAGGGTAATTATTCTGATTAATGGAGAGGTGAAAGCAGACGCACGGTTAGAGGAACTTGCTCAGAGCCAGGATGCCACACTTGTACTTCAAGAAAACGTGGAGGGTGTTGAGAAAAACTTACTCTCTTTGTCAGGAGTAAATCAGGTGGTACCCCTACGGACTAGCGAGGGTTACGCCGAATTTAGGGTTGTTGGAGAGAGTAATTTTGATCTGTGTCCAGCAGTTTTCGATGTAGTGCGTCGGGAGGGGTGGTCTCTGCGTGAACTACGCCGAGATGTTCGCACTCTAGAAACTGTATTTACTGAATTGGTAAATTCTACGTGAAACAAACTTTAGTTGTTGCCCGCAAAGAACTTAATAGTTACTTTGGTTCGCCTATGGCGCTTATTTTTGTTGGCGTTTTTCTGGCGGCTACTCTATTTACTTTCTTCTGGGTGGATACATTCTTCTCACGGGGAATCGCTGATGTACGTCCACTTTTTAATTGGATGCCGCTTTTGTTGATTTTCCTAGTCGCATCATTGACGATGCGGCAGTGGAGCGAGGAGCAGCAATCTGGTACGCTGGAGATATTACTAACACTTCCAGTGCGATTGTCGGATCTGGTGTTGGGAAAATTTCTGGCGGTGATTGTTTTGGTGACGGTGTCTTTGGCACTGACGTTGTTTTTGCCGATTACAGTCTCATTATTGGGAAATCTCGATTGGGGGCCGGTTATCGGCGGATACCTGGCTGCTGTGCTGTTGGCTGCAGCGTACGCAGCGATGGGACTCTATGTCTCGGCGCGTACCGACAATCAGTTGATATCGCTGATTGTCACTGTGTTACTAGGGGGAGCGTTCTATCTTGTTGGTGCAGGCGGATTCACTGATTTCTTTTCTGATGAATTAGGTGAGATTTTTCGCGCTCTTGGTTCAGGGGCGCGCTTTGAGAGTATTGAGCGTGGCGTAATCGATTTGCGTGATTTGTCATACTACTTTTCGTTGACGGCTATTTTTCTTGGACTTAATTGGCTGGCACTGGAGAGCCGTGGATGGAGTGAGGGTGCTAACACGCGCTCACATCGGCGTCGGATTTCTTTGATGGTGACGCTGACGGTGCTTAACGTTGTAATACTTAATGTGTGGTTGTTCCCGTTGCGGAGTGTGAGACTGGATCTCACTGCACAGCGTGAGTATAGTCTATCGGGCACTACGCGCGAAATGTTGAAGAATCTGCATGAACCGTTATTAATCCGTGGTTACTTTAGCGAAAAAACCCATCCGCCGCCTATACGTGACATGCTTAAGGAGTATCGGATTGCGTCAAATGGAAATTTAGAGATAGATTTTGTCGACCCGGCACAGGAGCCTGACAAGGAAGCCGAAGCGAATCAGACTTACGGTATCCGTCCGACCCCACTGCAGGCTGCCGATCGTTACGGGTCGTCGGTGGTGAACTCCTATTTTGATATTCTCGTTCGTTACGGAGACCAGAATGTAGTGCTCAATTTTCAAGACTTGATCGAAGTGGAACAATATCGCAGCGGTCAGATTGATGTCCGCCTGCAAAACTTGGAGTATGACCTGACACGCGCTATAAAGAAGGTCATTTATGGCTTTCAAAGTATCGAGTCCATTATGCGATCACTAGATGATCCGGCGAAACTGACCCTTTACGCTACGCCTCATACACTTCCGGATTCACTAAGAAATGCTCCAACTGTTATTGGCGATGTGGCAGCGGAATTTGTCTCTGAATCCGACGGTAAGTTTGAGTTTGTCATGGTTGATGTGGATTCTGTGGTTAGCCCGTTGTCGCGTCAAGACCTATATGAACTCTACGGATTGCAGCCGATACCGGTCTCGTTTTTCTCATCGGAAACGTATTATCTGTACATGCTTCTTGAAATTGGTGCTGAGGCCCAAGTTCTGTATCCAAGTAGCGATTTAAGCGAGGCAAGTATCCGTTCTGGTATTGAGTCGGCTCTGAAACGGAGTTCAAAAGGCTTCCTCAAAGTAATTGGTATGTGGACGCCTCCGAATGTACCGCAGCAGGGCCCCTTTGGACAGCAGATGCCTTCGTTAAAATCCTATGACATGTTGGGTCAAGTCCTAAGCGAAAATTATGTGGTGCGGTCTCTAGATCTTGTTGATGGGGAAGTGGCTCCAGATGTTGATGTGCTAATGGTGATTGCACCACAAGAAATGAACGATGTACAACGGTATGCGATTGATCAATACTTGATGAGAGGTGGTGCAGTGGTGGCTGCTGCTGGTAATTTCATTATGCAACCAGATCAGTTCACGGGGGGGTTGGGTGTACAGCAGGTTACGGATGGGTTGCAAGAAATGCTTGAAAGTTATGGAATTTCTGTGGAAAAGAAACTGGTGTTGGATGAGCAAAATGAGCCTTTCCCGGTGCCGGTAGTGCGCGATCTTGGCGGCGTTCAGGTACAGGAGATACGTGCAATTAGTTATCCCTTTTTTGTTGACGTTCGATCGGATGGAATGAATCGAGAAAGTCAGGTATTAGCTAACATGCAGGCGATTACCATGAATTGGCCGTCTCCAATTACGCTGGAAGTTGTTGAGGATAATGAGAAGGAAGTTACCGTGCTCTTGCAATCCAGTCAGGACTCTTGGTCTACCACTGATACTAATATTCAGCCTGACATGGATGTGTACCCTGAATTGGGATTTCCCATAAGTCCTGAGAGGACGTCACAAATCCTTGCAGTGTCCATGCAGGGATTGTTTGAAAGTTTTTTCATGGGCAATCAATCTCCGCTGGAGAGGATTGATGAACAGACAGGTGAGGCCATGAAGCCAGAGGCAGTGGGTATGTTAGAAACTTCTTCGCCTAATGCGCGTCTAGTGGTTTTCAGTAGTGCAGAATTTCTGAATGATACGGTCCTTAATCTGTCGTCTAATCTTTCGGGCGATCGGTACTTGAACAGTTTGCAATTGGCGGAGAATGTTGTGGACTGGGCAGTGGAGGACTTGGATTTACTGAGCATACGCTCACGCGGTACTGCGTCAAGGCCTCTTAATCCTATTTCAGAGCGTGAACAGGTTTTTTGGGAAACGATGAATTATCTTCTGGCGCTGCTTGCACTTGGCATTCTAGGTTGGTCGAGGCGTGTGCGCGGACGCAATGAAGAGAAGATGGAGCTGAGTGTACGACCGTAAGCAGGCCTACATAGTTTAATAATATTGTGAGCGAAGAAAACAGTGAATTCTAAGATGTGGGTTCGGACGAATCAAAAGGCTGCGGGAAGTCCATCGTCTTGCGGAAATTGCTGACGGGGTTTCAATGTCTGTAAAATGGGGATGACGGGTCGAAAAAGTATATGTTGAATAACAAGACTAACCTCGTGCTTGTCGCGGTGCTTGCTGTGCAGGTCGTGGTAGCCGGTATAGTGTTTTGGCCAAAGGATGCACAGGCTGGTGGGGATCTGCTGCTCACCAATCGAGTTGGCGAGGAAATTGTGGGACTGGAGATTGTAGATGGCGATGGTGATCGTCTGGTGTTGGCTGAAATTGGTGGGTTATGGGTGCTTCCAGAAGCGGATGCATTCCCTGTTGATAGCGACAAGGTTGTGCCTCTGTTGGGGAAGATTGAAGGTCTTCGAACGAGTCGGCTGGTGACAATGACGAAAGACAGCCACGCTCGGTTGCAGGTGGATGACAGGGAATTCAATCGCAGATTACAAATCAAATGGTCAGATGGCTCCCAGGACACGCTATTACTTGGTAGCTCTGCGGGTGCTGGAGCGACACATTTTCGTCTGCTTGATAGAGACGAAGTGTATTTGACCGCTGATATGACGCCTTGGGAGGCGAATACGGCAGCATCGAATTACATCGATACCCAGTTCTTTAGTCTGCCTAGTGATGTGATTACGTTCATCAAGTTGGTAAACCAGAATGGCGCGTTTACATTTGAGAAAATCAATGAGGAATGGGTGTGGGAGGAACTTGCGTCCGATGAGGTCTTTGATGAATCAGGTCTAACTAGCCTGCTGTCTCAAGTGAGTTCAGTGCGAATGATATCTCCATTGGGCACTGAGGAGATGCCGTCATATGGTTTCGAGGCCCCGCAAGCGACGGTGATCATCAGGGCGGAAATAGATGATGCATTGCAGGAACATGTGTTAACAGTGGGTGCAGAGCGAGAGGATGAGTTTTTGTTCCGAGCTTCGGGGGAAGAATATTATGCGACTGTTTCGTCCTATACTGCTAAGCAGCTAATTGAAAAGACAAGCACTGATTTTATAGAAAACCCTCCGGTGTTGGAAGGCGGTTAGATCGTCCTTCAGTATACCCCCTCCAAATCCAAAAGACTGCGTTTAGTTTGGAGGCCACCAGGGCTGCTGTATCCACCTAGACTGCCATTAGAATTTATTATGCGGTGACAGGGAAATATGATAGGAAGCGGGTTGCTTGCATTGACTTGACCAACTGCGCGTGCTGACTTAGGGTTCCCGATGCTAGATGCTATTCTTGCGTAAGAGGAAGTTTGGCCGTATGGAACCTGAGCTACTGCTTCTAATACGGATATCTGGAAAATGGTGAGGTCAGTGAGATCTAGCGGAAGTGAAAATTGCCTGCGTGAGCCAGAGAGATACTCTCGTAACTGCTGGCCTGCGGTTGACAGTTCTTTCTGTGGTGCGGACAAAATATGTTTGTGAGTTTTAGTAAGTTGTGTCACGAACACATCTAAACTAATGTTGAATGCAATTGTAATTAGTCCTTGGTCAGATGCTGCGATGTGTACCACATCAAGAACTGGCACGTTGCTAAGCGTACTGTGGATTACTACGCGATGAACCTTGTTGTTTGCCATGAAATATGCATTATTTTGCGCGACGAACAAATTATAGATTATGAAACTAAGGAATGATGGCTACTCACGGTTGTTGTGCTCATGTCACTGGGTTTGCAACTACTCCGATCTAGGAAGGTACGAGAATGTTGACACTTGTGTGAAGTGTAGCAGCTAGGTGTTTGCTGTGTAACCAGTTCCATGAAAACTATTGGTTCTAAGAATTTTAAGGATGGTAGGTTGCGCACCTAGCAATTGCGGGTATCCTAATGGTTATGGTCAATCAACTCTGCTGGGATGAGCGGGCAAAAAATACACAGGAACTTGTTGATGCGTCGCTTGAAGCATCATCACCACAAAATGCAGTACGACGGCATATGATTAGAGAGGGGGATTGGCTGCGTGTTGGGGATTGCACTTATCATTTGCCGGACTTTAAGAGAGTGTTGATAATAGGTTTTGGCAAGGCTGCGGCCGCTATGGCACAGGCTGCTGAGGGATTGCTGGGTAATTGGCTCACCGGAGGGTTAGTTGTTACGCATTATGGCCACGCACTGCCGCTGCAAGACATTGAAATAGTGGAAGCAGGGCACCCGCTGCCAGACGAAAACGGGGTAGTTGGAGCAGAGCGGATGCTAGAATTTGTTGGACAGCCGTTAGACAGCGACCTTATTATTGCGCTGATTTCAGGTGGTGGTTCCACGCTTTTTACTCTTCCCGTGCCCGGAGTAACACTGTCCGATTTACAGGTTGTGAATGAGCTACTGCTGCTTAGCGGAGCTGATATTCATCAATTTAATGCAGTTCGCAAGCATCTGTCGCAAGTGAAGGGAGGAAGGCTAGCGCAGCGTCTGTATCCTGCACAAGTTGTTAGCCTTTTGCTCTCGGATGTACTGGGCAATGATGAAAGCGTAATTGCCTCTGGTCCACTTGCTCCTGACCCGAGTACCTTCGAGGAAGTGTGGGATATCCTTGATGAATTTCGGTTGAGTGAAGAACTCCCGGGAGCTGTACGAGGGTATTTGCGGCGTGGTGCGCGTGGCGAAATCGCGGATAATCCGGATAGGGGTGATCGCGTGTTTGAGAGAATTGAGAGCGTGATTGTGGGAGATAATCAATTAGCCGCTCAGGCGGCGTTGGCGAGAGCCGAGGAGCTTGGATTTGCTGCACAAATGCTAACTCCAGGGCTGAAGGGCGAGGCACGTGAGGCCGCTCAATGGGTTGTGGGACAGGCCAGAAAGGCGAGGGAGGCCGCAGGTGTGGCAGGTGCACCAGTTTGTCTTGTGGGTGGTGGAGAGACAATTGTGAGAGTGCGCGGTGATGGAAAAGGGGGCAGGAATCAGGAGCTTGCTCTCGCGGCAGCTGTTGAGATGGCAGTGGGAAATGATGAGAAGGCTCGACTGGTTACTCTTGCTACAGATGGACGAGATGGGCCTACCGATGCGGCGGGAGCGTTTGCGGAAAGTGACAGCGTGGCCCGAGCTGCTGGTTTAGGGATCGATGCACTACAATATCTGGAGAATAACGATTCGTACTCTTTCTTTTCCGTACTAGGTGATTTGATTGTTACTGGTCCGACTGGCACCAACGTCAATGACTTGGTATTCTGGTTGTCGTACTCAATTGAATAAACATGTGCTTTACGTTAGAAGAAATTTTGGTCCACGAATGTTAATAGGTTTAGGTACTCTTCCTATTTGGTGTCGTTGAGTGCCTTGGCTATACAGGACAAAAAAATTTGACCGGCGTAAACACAGTGTTTATCCAGGCAACTGTACAATCTTTAGTACAGTAATTTGGGAACATGTCCTCTTGGGACAATAAATTTGGAGAAAAAGGTTAACCGCACCTTTTTGATTAGAAGCGGGTTTCTATACAATGCGTTGGCAAACAATTGAAAGGAATAAACAATGACCCAATCAAGAATCGGTATTGTTGTGGATAGCACTGCGCAGATACCAACGGAACTGGCTAATCAATATGGCATTCACGTGATTCCACAAACACTTGTGTGGGGCACGGAGACTTTCTACGACTCTGTAGATATTACTCCTACTGAATTTTATGACCGCTTACGCGATGACCCTGTTTTTCCGACTACTTCGCAGGTTACTGTGCGTGAGTTCCAAGAACTTCTTGCCAGTGTTGGTTCGGAGTGCGAGGAAGGAGTGTTGGTGATCATTTTATCTGGGGAATTGTCAGGGACTATTAATTCTGCTACACAGGCACGCGGATTGTTGCCTGATATGCAAATTGAGATTATAGATACCCGTACGATTTCAATGGCGACGGGATATATTGCCTTGGCTGCTGCTCGCGCTGCGGAAGAGGGAAAGTCTCTTTTGGAGTGTGCAGAAGTTGCGAGAGAGGCTCTAGATAGAGTTGGTGCTTTTATAACTGTGGAGACATTGGAGTATTTGCATCGAGGTGGTCGAATTGGCGGTGCTAGAAAGTTGCTGGGTAACGCTTTGAATATCAAGCCAATCCTTACGGTAAGGGACGGGGTCGTTGCGGAAGCTGGGAAGGTGCGTACGAGGAAGAAGGCTCTACGCCATGTTTTGGATGAGGTATCTGAAGCTGTTACTGGAAAGGAAAACATTCGTCTTGCTGCACTTCATGCTGTTGCACCTGAGGAGGCGACGGCACTACTTCAGGATGCTAGCGAACGTATAAAGCCTGTAGAATCACACTTAACAGAACTGAGTCCGGTAGTTGGAGCGCATGTTGGACCGGGCACAGTTGGACTAGTCTGGTATACGGATTAGTACAAGTAACAGCAAAAATTCGTTCGATTAGGCCTGTTTCGTTCTCTGCCTAATTGGCTCTGGCGTGCTATCCGGGGACACGTTCAATTTGTGCTCCTAGACCACGTAACTTTTCCTCAATACGCTCGTAGCCTCGTTCTATTTGACTGATGTTACGGATCACGGATTGTCCTTGGGCGCAGAGAGCGGCGATAACCATCGCCATGCCTGCACGGATGTCCGGAGTTTCTAAACTTTCAGGATGCAGGGTGTTTGGCCCCTGTACGATACATCGGTGCGGGTCGCACACTATTATGCGTGCTCCCATGCCGGCTAATTTGTCGACAAAATAGAGCCGGCTCTCGAACAATTTTTCGTGGAAGAGAACGGTGCCATTGCACTGCGTAGCTATTACGATAGCTATGCTCATTAGATCTGCAGGGAATCCCGGCCAGGTTGCATCATCTATCTTTGGGATTGCATCGCCGAGATCAGGAGTCACTGTGTTGGCCTGGGTAGAGGGAACTAAAATATCGTCACCTTCCACATTCCAATGAACGCCTAGACGGCTAAACGCAATTTCCACCATGTCTAGATGATTTGGTCCGGCACCCTCAATGCGGACTTGACCACCCGTGACTGCCGCAGCACCGATATAGCTGGCC
>JAKUPR010000048.1 GCA_022450585.1 Anaerolineales bacterium
TACCTGTCACTGATTCAGAAGCCATCTCAAGTCTCACAGCTGCACTGGACATCCAAGTGACACAACCAGAAGTACAGGATGGTCGCCAGTACACGGTAATAGTTGATCAAATCGACATCACCTGGGATCTCCGCAGTCCAGAGACAGACGCGAGCGTATCAATTGTTTCCACCTTCCCACAAGTACGCAATATTCTTACACAACGCATGAGAGAAATAGCCCGCGCCGGGAGTGTAGTAATGGTAGGACGTGACATTGGCACAGTAGTAGTTCCTAATGCTCCCCTAAAAATCTACCTGGATGCCAAAATAGATGAGCGAGCCCGTCGACGTCATGCAGAAATAATTACACGCGGAGAGCACAGCGATTTTGAGCAGGTGATTGGTTCCATGCGCTCCCGCGATCTCACTGATAGCCTACGGGAGACTGCGCCCCTGCGAGCAGCTGCCGACGCGCATGTGATAGATACTACTGGCATGGAACCAGATCACGTATTTACCGCAATCAAAAATATAGTCAAGAAGTATAGTTCCTGACCACATGAGCACACAAATCAAACACACACTCGGCGTAAGGCTGTATCGACCCCCAGCTAGGGCTTTTTTACGTATTCTATACCGAGTTCTAACTCATTTTCGAATTCACGGTCAAGAAAACGTACCGCCGCACAGCGCATACTTACTCACTATCAATCATCTTTCTTATTACGACCCCCCAATTCCACTCTGCTTTTGGCCATATCCTCCCGAGGCGCTGGGAGCAGAGGAAACAATGGCAACTCGCCCTATCATAGGTCGCATAATGCGTTGGTATGGGACCTGGCCAGTGCTAAGGGATGGAGATGACCGAACCGCATTGCGAACTGCGCTTACGATTTTGCGCAGCGGCTTCCCACTACTCATCGCCCCGGAGGGAACACGTCACCCGGAGGGGATGCGCGACCCACATCCTGGAGCTGCCTTTCTGGCCATGAAAGCAAATGTGCCACTACTCCCAGTAGGAATCTCTGGTACATCGGGAATATTCTCATCCCTGCGCAAAGGCTGCAAGCAAAACGTGGAAATGGTCATTGGAAAACTTTATAGATTGCCAGATTTGGAAGGCATCCCTCGCCGCGACGCCCTACACCAAAACACAGAGTTGATTATGCGGCGTATCGCCGCTCTATTGCCCACTCATCATAGGGGTAATTACCGTCACACGAAACGATATCCTCTCTAGGTGCCTTGGGCCAACATTAGTGCGAAAATGACCAGTACACGCCAATTGCGCGATTACGACCACGCCAAGTTAGAGCCAATCCGCAACATGATGCGTTGGTTACTGCGCGAAATCGGTTTCCGCTGTCTTGCAAGAATTGACGGTGTAAATGGGCTGCAACATCTTCCCACCACCGGGGCAGCTATTCTTATGATGAACCACATTGCCTTCATTGACTCTCTTGTAGTCATGGCGTGCATGCCACGTAACGTTGTTCCACTGGCAAAACGCGAAGTTTACGATTATCCCTTTGTAGGTATTTTTCCACGCTTGTGGCGAGTGATCCCTGTCGATCGCCGAGGCTTCGACCGCCGCGCAATTACCGACGCTCTTGCGGTTTTGCGCGCAGGCGAGATATTGCTCATCGCCCCTGAGGGAACTAGACACACTCAACTGCACAAAGCTAAAGAAGGGGTTGCTTACCTAGCGTACCGAGCAGATGTTCCCATCGTCCCCCTGGCTATCGAAGGTACAGAGGGTTTCCCTACACTCAGTCCAGCACGAAAGAAACAGGGGGGGGCAGTGATGCGACTTGGTCCACCGCTACGTTTAAAGCGCCTGTCCACCCGCCCCACCAGGACACAATTAGAGCAAATGACTAACGAATGTATGTACAAATTAGCGGAGCTTCTAGCACCTCACCGCCGTGGGCATTACGCTGATTTGGAGCAGGCTACTAAAGAATACATAGCGTAATTTTACGTTCCCCACTGTGTGCTAGACAGCCTGTTATAATACCGGGGAGCGTTCGGAGGAAAAAGCAAAAAGAAAACCAACTCATCTAACGGAAAGGACAGCGCACGGCCCAGAGATTATTCTCTGGGTGACGAGGACGAGGGTTCCCTGCCGCGCGGCAGGGCCAACGCAACGCAATAGACGGCGGAAAATCGAGAAATCAGCGGATGCCCTCCGGGCGCGCCAGCGCCCGCACCCCCTTTCCCCTGAAAATTTTATAAGCAGCCGAACAAAGCCGTCGGGCAACCGACGGGACAGAGTTGGCAGCACTGGCAAAAGGTATGCATCATCCCGGATGATATCCGGATGCTATACATTGCTTGGAGGGATTGCCTTATGTGTGGAATAGTTGCTTACATCGGAGCAAAAGACGCGACTCCAATCATACTACACGGTCTAAAACGATTAGAGTACCGAGGCTATGATTCTGCAGGCATGGCTACAATCCAAGACGGACAAATCAACATCCGTCGTGATGTAGGCAAACTTGCGCGTCTTCAGAACCTGGTCTCTGAACAACCCCTAAGCGGCAATATCGGCATCGGCCACACACGCTGGGCCACACACGGAGAACCGAATGAGCGCAACGCACACCCCCATATGGGCGCCACCGGGGAAGTAGTCATCGTGCACAACGGCATCGTAGAGAACTACATAAGCTTGCGAGAACAGTTGCTGTCGGCGGGTGTAACACTCAAATCGGACACCGACAGCGAAGTGATTGTACATCTAGTAGAGCAATACATGGCAGCTGGTTACCCATTCAAGGATGCTGTCGGGCACACGATCGGTGAATTACAGGGGGCCAGCGCCATGGTACTCATTTCTACGCAGGAGCCTGATAGAATCATCGCGGCGCGCGTTGGCAACGCCGGAGGAATCGCCATCGGCATAGGAGATGATGAAATGTTCGTCGCCTCCGACATGCCTGCCATCCTTGACCACACCCGTAGAATGGCCTTTCTAGAACCTGGCTGTATGGCGGTCGTGAGCCAGAACGATTTCAGCATCCAGACCCTCAGTGGAGAGTCGGTTTCACCCGAGCTGCACACCATACCGTGGGACCCGGTGGCAGCCGAGAAGGGTGAATATCGACACTTCATGCAGAAAGAGATTCACGAGCAGGTTCGTGCTATCACTGACACAATCAGCGGGCGCGTCGATTTCAGCGCTGGGGCCGTTTTTCTGCCTGATTTGCACCTCACCGAAGCCACTGCCCGCACTATCAATCGTATTGTTATCACTGGTTGCGGTACAGCATCGCACGCTGGCATGGTAGGCAAGGTGCTTATCGAGGCACTCGCACGAGTACCTGTCGAAGTTAGCATAGCTTCGGAATTCCGCTACGCCGACCCAATCGTAGATGAGAATACAGTACTGTTGGCAATATCACAAAGCGGTGAAACAGCCGACACGCTAGCTGCAATGGCTGAGGGTGGCGAACGTGGGGCAACACTCTGGAGCATCGTAAACGTCATAGGCTCGCAAGCTATGCGAATGGCTGCAGGCTTCATCCCCATGCAAGCTGGTCCGGAAATCGGTGTGGCCTCAACAAAGGCCTTCACGACACCATTAGTGGATCTCTATCTTCTGGCGATATTGTTGGGTAAACTCCGTGGCGAACTAGACAACGAACGCGTACTGCAGCTGGTCAAGGAACTGGCACGCCTACCCCAACAGGTCGGAACACTGCTCGACCGAGAACCACAGATTAAGCGAGTGGCACGCACGCTTATGAATATGCAGCATTGCCTCTACCTCGGACGCGGAATTCAGATGCCAATAGCTTATGAGGGCGCACTGAAATTGAAGGAGATTTCGTACATTCACGCAGAGGCATACCCAGCCGGAGAAATGAAGCATGGCCCAATTGCGCTCATCGATCGTGATATGCCGGTGGTGGCAATTGTGACCAGGACGCGCTGGTACGACAAAATGATCAGCCAGCTACAGCAGGCCCGAGCACGCGGTGCTCCAATTGTCGCAGTAGCCACTGATGGTGACGAGCGAATCGAAGAGCTCGTTGATCACGTGTTGTGGGTGCCAGATTGCTCCTGGATGCTCAGTCCGGTATTGACAACTATCGCGCTGCAATTACTAGCGTATCACATTGCTGTGTTGCGTGGATGCGATGTAGATCAGCCACGCAACCTCGCAAAGAGTGTAACTGTCGAGTAGGTTATAGAACTTCAGAACGCCAAATTGATTAGGGGGTGAGGCTAGATTAAATTACCCACCTGCCGCCTGCGCCCCGCGCAATGTGTTACTGAGCAATTGAGCTATTGTCATCGGGCCAACACCTCCCGGCACCGGAGTGATGTAGCCAGCAACTTCCTGCACCTCCTCAAAATCGACATCCCCTACCAACTTGTGCCGTCTGAAAAGCTTCACTAGGCCATCAATAGAGCGCCCTTCCGGAAGGTACTCGCGCAAATAAACGGATCCGCTTTTCTCATCCAGGTATCCCACACGTTTACGACCGCCCTTCTCAGATTCATCTTGCCTGTGCGCCGTGAAGGTCTCCCCGCTGATCTCACAGACCATTTCACGATCAGAGGGATGATCCAACCATTTATTGTTGATGCCAACATCTATCACATGTGCCCCACGCTTCACCCAGTCGGCCTTTACCATTTCCGAACGGCCAACTGCAGCGATGAGAATATCAGCTTCGCGACATACAGTCGGCAAGTCTTTTGTACGCGAATGGCAGACCGTTAGTGTGGCGTCCCGTTTGAGCAGCAGCATTGCAGCTGGAAGGCCAACGATGTTCGAGCGCCCAAGCACTACTGCGTTCGCACCCGAAAACTGAGCTCCTGATTCTTCCAAGAGACGCATGCATCCATCCGGAGTGCAGGGCACGAAGAGAGGATCACGCCCCTTCATTCCCAATTTGCCGATGTTTATGGGATGAAATCCATCGACGTCCTTCTGGATACTGATAGCAGCTAACACCGCCTCCTCATCCAACCCATCAGGTAGCGGCAGCTGTACCAAAATTCCGTGCACATTCCTATCCGCATTCAACTGACGCACAAGCATCTCAACTTCACTCTGCGTGGAAGCAGCAGGTAGCTCGTGACCAAACGATTGAATTCCTACCTCTGCACAAGCCTTACGTTTCGCCCGCACATAGGTTTGAGACGCAATATTCTCACCCACGATCACTGTTGCCAAACCGGGCGTTATTCCGGTATCAGCAAGCAGTTTCTCCACTCCTGAAGCCACCTCAGATCGTACCTTCCCAGCAATAGCAACTCCGTCAATAAGTTCCGCAGTCATTTCAAGCGCACCTCGTAACACTGTATTAGAATTCCAACGACGTCAACCCATCCTTGCATCATAGAAATAGATGAATACACAGAATTACTCATAACGCAAAGCTTCGATCGGGCTGAGGCGCGCCGCACGGCTTGCAGGATAGATTCCAAAAAAGATTCCTACGAAGGCCGCAAAGAAGAAAGCCATCATTATAGTGTTGCCCTGCACATCTGCCTGAACCAAGTCAGCAGCCGAAACTCCGTAGGCAATTCCCCATCCCAAAGCTATACCGGTCACACCACCGATGAGACTAAGTACTATTGTCTCAATCAGGAATTGAAACATTATAGTGCCTCGGCGAGCTCCCACCGCCTTTCGTAATCCGATTTCACGAGTCCGCTCTGTCACAGAAACCAGCATGATATTCATAATTCCTATGCCACCTACAAGAAGAGAAATGCCAGCAATAGCTCCAAGAAAAATAGTCAATGTGGCGGTTATTTGATCAAATGCCTCTAAGAAAGCGTTCTGACTAAACACCGTAAAGTCCAACTCATCGCTAAGCTTAAGGCCATGGCGTTGCCGCATAATGCGTTCAACCTGCACCATAACCCACTCCACGTCCTCTGGAGTAGCAGCCGACATTGAGACCAGACTCAATACACGTTCACCTTGTCTAATTGCCCGGCTTCCAAACAGCCGAGTATATCCTGTCTCAAGCGGTATGATTGCCGAATCATCTTCGCTCCCAAAACCTCCACCTCCCTTACTTGCCAACACACCAATCACTTGGAAAAACACGTCATCAATTCGAATATTGCGGCCGATAGGGCTAAGGCCCGCAAATAAGTCTGTTGCAGTTTGCGAACCTAAAACCACCACGCGCGCTCGACTGGAATCATCTATACGTGATACGAAACGTCCATTAGCCAACTCCATCGCGCGGACTTGTTGATAATTGTCAACAGTAGCCATGACCTCTACATCAACGCTATTGCCGCCATAGGTTAGTTGTGAGAACCGCTGGAAAACTGGGGAGATCACACTCACTTTCTCTACACCCTGTGTGAGTGCTTCATAATCTGAGTAAGTAAGGTTGGCCTGAATGCGCTCCCCTCCGCGCTCAAATCTCCCCGGAAACACGGTGACCATATTGGATCCGATACCTTCAATTTGCTCAGTTATGGAAGCTGTAGCCCCATTACCGATAGCCATCAGTGCCACCACAGCGGCAACACCAATTATTATCCCTAGCATGGTTAGTACGGACCGAAGCTTGTTGACCGCTAGAGCACGCATAGCGACTCTTATATTAGCTAGTACATTCATTTGCTTTTATCCTCCAGGACATTTCCATCATGGAGACGCACGACACGTTGAGTAAGTGCAGCCACTTCCGGATCGTGCGTTACCACACACAAGGTAATGCCTCGATCACGATGTAGCTTACCAAAAAGTTCCATAAGTTCGTCACCCGTTTTAGAATCTAGTGCTCCAGTCGGCTCATCAGCAAGCAATATGGCCGGACGGTTGACCAATGCGCGTGCAATGGCCACCCGCTGCTGCTGTCCACCTGAAAGTTCGCCGGGCTTATGATCCATACGATCGGCAAGACCGACCAAATCCAGCGCTTCTCTGGCATGAGATTGTTTTTCACGTCCCCGCACTCCAGCATATGTAAGGGGTAACATAACATTCTCTAACGCGCTCGTGCGAGCAAGCAGGTTAAATTGCTGAAACACAAACCCTATTTTCTTTCCGCGTATCTCCGCAAGCCTAGCGTCACTCATCCCCTCTACGTATTCGCCATCAAGCCGATAGCGACCATGAGAAGGTTTGTCCAGACAGCCCAGGATAGCCATTAATGTGCTTTTCCCAGAACCTGATGGCCCCATAATGGATAGCATCTCACCGGAGTTTACGCTCAGGTCTACACCATCCAGAGCACGCACGGTAGTATCCCCCATCTGGTAGTGTTTACTGATACCTTCAATCCGTATTACTACCCCATTATCTGAAAACATGTCGTTATTCCCACCAACTGGGCGAGCTAATCCCTTCCACCAAAGGGACTTCCACTCTCTGTAGGCTTAGGAGTAAAAATCACTACTTTCTGACGCGGCAGCAGATCTCCAATGACAACCACTTGAGCACCCTGAATTACACCGCTCTTTACGGCAACACGAGTCTGCTCCTTACCCAACCCGTTGAAGAGCATCACATATTCACCTTCATCATCATATTGAATCGCATCTATAGGAACTGCTAGGGCATCTCGCAATACTTCTTGAACAATCTGCACATTGGCGGTCATGCCTAACAAGATCTCAGATTTGGTGTCCCTCAAAGTCACTGTAACAGGATAACGCACTAATCCCTGCACTGTTTCCCCATAGGGGGCCACTTCGGTTACATCACCAGCCACTTCAGTCTCAGGTATCGCATCAAAAGTAAGCTTGACAGACTGACCCACCTTGACACCGTTGACCTCGGTTTCATCAACTGAGACCTCTACGCGCAACTGACTCATATTTGCCAGTCTTGCAGCAGACTTCGATTGCTCCGTAGTATCCCCAGGCAGATAATTCACAGCCAACACATGACCGTCAAATGGCGCTACTACTTGTAATGAGCTCAGAGTAGCCTCTGCTGCAGTCACTCTGGCCTCAGCCGCGGCGATGTCATCCTGATCAGGTCCATTCAGCAATTCCTGCAAGTGCTCCTGCCCCTCAGCTAATCTTGCTTCCGCAACTGCAATGTCTTCAGGCTGTGGGTCTAGAAGCTGATCCAATTGCTCCTTTGCATCCGCCAGGCTACCGATAGCATCTTGGACACTAGCCTCTGCCACAGCAAGGTCAACAGAATCCGGACCGGACAACGCATCATCCAAGGACTCACGGGCGTCCTGAAGCTTTTCATTAGCCACATCCAATGCCGTGGTATTGCTCATGCGTGTACTTTCCAGATTCAATTCAGCCTCACGTACTCGATCACCTGCGGCAACAACATCCTCATCCGCCTCAGCAAGCGTACGTGTAACACCATCGACAGTAACAGCCCGATCCGGATCACATACACGGTAAGTCTTCTTGGTAACAACGTTTCCATATGTATCAATCATAGTCTGGCCAGTCTCTTCAAACACCTCGTATACTGACCCTTCAAGATAGGAAAAACCACCGTGAAGCACATCTTCACTAACAGTGATTTGCATGTAGTCTTTCTCGTCATCCTGTTCAACCTTTACTACCTTGCATCCATCCAGTGCTTCCTGCACACTTGCACGCCTGTCCTGGGCAGTTTCCAATGCATCTTTCGCGTTCTCCAAAGAGCTGGTCGCACTTCCGATATCCGCCAGTTCAACGTCCTGCTCCACTCGTGCCAACTCGAACTCAGCGTCTCGAATTGCGTCTTCAAGTACATCGATGTCCGGATCAAGTAATTCATCTAGCGCCTCTTGCTGATCCCGCAACACGTCTTGCGCTCCTGCGACCTCCTGCTCTGCAGCGGCTATCTGAGCAGCGCTCGGCGCATTGATGTCCATCAGGGCTTCATTAGCATCAGCGACAGCTTGACGCGCATTTGCCAAGTCTAGAGCAGTAGGATCTTGTAACCGATCTAAATCCTCTTGAGCAACAGCTACAGCTTGTTGCGTATTTGCCAAGTCTAGAGCAGCAGGATCTTGTAACTGATCTAAATCCTCTTGAGCAACAGCTACAGTCATTTGCGCGTTCGCTATCGCCAGCGCACTTGGTGTTCGCAATTCATCCAGGATATCCTCCGCTTCCACAACATCCTGCTGCGCTTCAGTGATTTGCAGAACGGTTGGATTCAGTAAATCGTCAAGCGACTGACGGGCAGAAATCAAATCCGACTGAGCCATAATCACATTCTGCGGCACAGTAAGTGGATCTAGATCCAGTAACACATCGCCAACATTGACATGGTCACCGACCTGCACCATAACATTCGCCACAGTACCCGTGGTTTCCCAATAAACCTCTCCCGACTGGAAAGCAATCACGGAACCGGACGCATCAATTTTTTCTGCTGCATCCAACAATACCACTTCAGCAGTTTCCACATCAGCCATATCATCAGAGCCACCACCAAACATACGGCGCACGAATCCAAATGGGCCGCGACCACCCCTTCGATCAGCATCTGACGAAGCAACAAATGAACTCTCTGCCGTCTGCATATCAGCGCCTCGACGCACAGGAACAACTATCCGTCCTAGTCCGTAGACCACAATCCCCAAAATAACTAGAATCCCAACAACAACCACCCATCGTGGCACTACTCTCATACTTTTCTTTCTATCTTCAGATGTCATCGACAATTTACCGCCTGTTTATATAAATCGATTTTTTCACTTCCGTACAATTGCGCCCAAATTGTACAGCAATTTGTCAGGAATATATGACCTGTACAATCGAACCAGTCACCAACTTATCTACCCAATTATATTCTGAAAATAACTAAGATCCCCCCACCCAAAATAACTCGTAATTCTAAGGGAGTGTCATGAACACCCTCAGCAGGAGAGAACTTTTCGTTCAACACTAACACAGTACCTCTAGAGCCAAACCCTTTCAAAGCACTATCTACGTAATTTTGTGGAATAGGGCTATGCTAGAAAACTACCGGCAACGAGAGCGGGTTGCGATTGGACAAATTCTTCCGCCACTGTAGAGATTCAGATGCAATCTGCACCTGAGGCATGCGTTGGATAAATGAATTAATGGCAATCTGTCCTTCAATCCGGGCTAGGGGACCACCCAAACAATAGTGAATTCCAAAACCAAATGCTACGTGCCGGTTCGGATGACGGCAGATGTCAAGGCGATCAGGATCAGGAAATTGTTCCGGATCCCGATTTGCTGCTCCTAACATCGGCCGCACGACTTCTCCCTTGCGAATCTTCTTGCCGTTAATCTCTAATTCCTCCTCTGCAACCCGCGCTAGGGATTGCAGAGGGGAATCGTACCGCAAGAGCTCCTCTACAGCAGTGTCGATGAGCGATGGATCAGATTGTAATTTCTTCATCTGGTCGGGATGCCGCATCAACGCCAACAATCCATTCCCAATCAGGCTGACGGTTGTTTCGTGACCGGCCGCGAGGAGAAAAACGCACATTCCGAAAAGTTCATCCTCACTGAGGCTATCTCCTTCCTCCTCCCCCACAAGGGCGCTAATTAGGTCATTTTTGGGGTGCCGGCGCCGCTGCGCAAACACGTTGCGTAGGTAGTCACTTAGGGCAAGCAAGTTCCGTTGAGTGCGCCGCGCAGTCTCCTCCTCGGCAATTCCAGACCCAAAGAACTCAACTAATGCAGCTGACCATTCATGGAATTGCTGATAGTCCTCAGGTGGCAATCCAAGCATCTCACAAATGATAGTTGCGGGTAGTGGATAGGCGAAATCGCTAATTATATCCATTTGTCGCCCCTCCTGCGCTTCCTCTAAAAGATTGTCCACGATTTGCTGAATGCGCGGACGCAAATCCTCCAGCATGCGGGGGGTGAACCCATTACTGACAAGTCCCCGCAGTCGCGTGTGGTCTGGTGGGTCAACAAACGACATCCACGTCTCGTAGTGGCGTTGGAGGGGTGCCAGCTCTGTCTGTACCACGTCTGGCAAATGCCGCAAATGGGCCTCCGGCTTCCCGCCTGTCTTTAGAATAGGATTATGAAGAGAAGCCACAACATCGCTGTAGCACATGAGTAGCCAAGTGTTAGTGGTATCACTCCAATGCACTGGTTCTTCAGACCGCAGCTGTTGATAGAAACTATAGGGATTCGCCAAGTACTCAGGCGTCAGTAGGTGTTGCTCAAATGATGTTTGAGTATTCAATACGTCCGTCCTTTTTGTCCGTTTAATCCCATTATTGTACCAACTGTTTAGAGTATTGGGTCCATTTGAAAAAACCACCAAAACTTTTTTTGGCGTGATAATCACTCTTGCAATGGCTGCTTTAAAGACAATTCGTAGAGGAAGTAATATACCTCTACAGCTTACTTCCAAGACTGTCCTTCAAATCATTAAACGCATTCTCCTCCTGTACCAACTTATACTTCAAAGTAGCAGCCTCTACCATACGACGAAATGTCAAAACTATGAGGCCAGTCCCAACTACTGACCAAAAAACACCCAATCCGTTTAGTCCCCAAGATGAGACTGACAAGATACCCGATATGATGGCTATTAGAGCAATGAACAGCCACACAACCCCTGCATTCGTTATCGCATTGACTTTCCATCGTTTTTCATCAAGCATCTGCAGATGCGTACCTATGCGCGCTATTTTCAACTGCGGAGTGTCGCTTGGGCGAAATATAAGCGACCCTAAGAGACCCTCTATATCAGATCCAAGTGTAGAAATAGTTGATGAACTCGGGAAGAAAAAGTCAATAATTAGCCATTCAAAAAAACGGCCCAAAAAGGCCTTCCAAAATATTGCTAACAAGAATGCAGCAGCCACCAGCGAAATCAGGATCCACAGCATCCACAAAATATACACCCGATGAGTAAAAGCGAGCAACTCAACCCAAGACAAGACCGCCTCAACAAGACGCGCAATGAACGCCCTCCCCTCACAGAGGAAGTTATAATTGGCCCTTCATGCCCTCATCAAGAAATGTCATCCTAGCCTTCGTGTTCAGTCTGACTTCCTGCAGGCCTCCTGCAGAACAGATTGCGCCAACCATGATGGCCGACACTCACGTCGGATAACAATCCCATGCGCATCATGCGAGATGGTTTTTTCGTATCCGTATCATTCAACCATCTGGTGGTGGATTTACTCAATGGCCAGTCTGGGATTTTGCTGGTGTTTCTGGCACTATCGCTGGGGCTTAGCAACTCCGATATCGGGCTAGTTACTCTCATTTATATCGCTGTCGGTTCTATTACACAGCCGCTTTTCGGATTGCTTGCAGACCGGCCTGGCTCGGGCTGGCTTAGCGGTGCTTCGTTGTTATGGATGGCCGCTTGTTTTTCTGCAGCGGTGTTACTACCGGGGCGGTGGGCGCTTCTCGCGCTGATTCTTGGATCCCTAGCCTCAGGCGTATTCCATTCTGCTGGGACCGAGCGCGCTACTGCGCGCGGTGCAGCCCTGATGCCAGAACGGATTGCCACAGCTGCATCAGTGTTTTTTCTTTTCGGGTCGGCAGGACGCTCTCTCGGGTCGGTTGTGGGCGGCACATTGTTACAAGAATTTGGTACATCTGGCATTTTGGTACTTACCATTTTAGCGATACCGGTAGCGCTCAATTCACTCTATAGAATGCACTGGCGCGTCCCTCTAAACCCTGCAGCGCCTCAATCCGGGGCGGATACGACACCCACGTCGCGTGGCGGGTTCCGGAGTGGAAAATGGGTGTTGGCGGTATTTGCGATCATGATTCTGGTCCGGACGGTGCCAGTGGCTACATCGACAACCTTCCTGCCAAAACTCTTGCAAGATAGTGGTTATTCGCCCGCTGC
>JAKUPR010000049.1 GCA_022450585.1 Anaerolineales bacterium
TGGGTAAAGCACTCCGGCCTGAGGATTGGCCAGAAACGGTGCGCCCATAAAAAGGTATGTGTTCCACAAAGGTAGTAGTTCTGCGAGCAATGTCCGCGCGCGATGTTCCCAGTATGGATAGATATAAAGGAGTGTGTCTCCGCGCGCAAGTATCAGGTTGGTGAACGCAAGTTTCCACAAGATAAAAAGAACTGCTGAACCTATTATTATGGCTGGCAGGTAGGCGCGAGTTTTCACGTGGTGATTATAGCCGAGGTCTGATGCTCGGGAGTCTGCCGTGATATAATCTTGTATGGAGTCCAAGGCAAGCTAGACAAACAATTAAGAGTGGATTTTACCCTCGACGAACTGATTTGCGTGTGTATCTCCCGTCAGATTGAGGACGGCGAGGTAGTTGCGCAGGGAATCGCCACCCCTCTGGTGGCGGCTGGTTATCTCCTGGCAAAGTGTACGCATGCGCCTGACCTTATGTTTGCTTCAGCAATCGGGCAAGGAATTTGCTGTGATTGGGCACCTCTGGGACTTTCGCGTGTGGAGGGCTTGTGGTTGGACCGTGCGATACGTGTGTTTGGGTTCGGACGAGTAGTGACAGAAGTGCTGCCGAGGAATCATTTGAAAGAATTCTTCCGGCCAGGACAGGTAGATGCATCCGGAAATTTTAATAACATAGCTATAGGGGGAGATTATCTACGTCCGCGTTTACGCTTGCCTGGATCTGGAGGAATTCCGGACGTTACACCTACAACAAACTTGGCCTATTTATATGTGCCGCGGCACTCAAGGGCCGTGTTTGTTCCGAAACTAGATTATTGTTCTGGTATTGGGCACTCATCTCAACGGTCAGGGGGATCAGGACCCCGCTATATAGTTTCAAATCTAGGGCAATTTGATTTTGCGGATGGACATGTTCGACTAACCAGTCTGCATCCTGGCGTTGAGGTAGAACGCGTTGTAGCTAAAACTGGATTCGGAGTGCAGATTGCGTCTGGGCTACATGAAACTCCTCCTCCGAACCGAGAGCAGGTTAGACTGTTGCGTCAAGAGATTGACCCGTTGGGTGTGCGACGTCTAGAGTTGCTCAGTGGTAGGGCCCGCCAGGAACTGCTCTATGAGATATTAGAGGTTGAAAAAAAAGTACCTGAATAGCTTGGATTGAGACTTTGTGGCAATGGTGGAACAAATAGACCTGACTAAGGAAGAAGTTCGTGGGCCGCGCAACTTATCTAGATTGCTGAAGCAATCGTTGGATTCATCTCACCTAGAACTGTTGCGTACTGTAAGCGCTGCCGCCAGTTCGCAAGGCATTGATATTTATGTTGTGGGAGGGTTTGTACGCGACCTTCTCCTTGAAAGCGTTAGTGTTGATTATGACCTAGTGGTTGAGGGAGATGCAATCAAATTGGGAAGGATGCTGACAAAGAATAATGGCGGGAGCTTAACAGTGCACCGCCGGTTCGGGACAGCCAAGTGGTATCTTTCAGCGAAGCTGAAATCGGAGACGGGAGTGTCTGACTTGGACTTGGTATCCGCTCGTACCGAGTCTTACGAACGGCCGACCGCGCTCCCAGAGGTTAAACATGGAACGATAAATCTAGATCTTCACAGGCGAGATTTTTCCGTTAACACGCTTGCGATCAGTCTGCAATCACATGATTTTGGTGATTTGTTGGACCCTTGGGGCGGCTTGAAGGATATTGAAGAAAAGTGCTTGCGAGTGCTTCATTCGCAGAGCTTTGTGGACGATCCTACGCGAGTGCTGCGTGCTGTGCGTCTTGAACAACGCCTAGGTTTCCGACTGGAGGATCACACTGCTGAGTTAATGGATTCGGCGCTTCCATTGGTGGATAGAGTGAGTGGAGACAGAATATGGCACGAGATCGAGAAAACGTTCGGGGAGGAGTCTCCAGAGACCATTTTGGCGCGTTTGGACGAAATCGGTGTGACGGGGGTGTTACACAGCGCGCTCTCTGACCAAGTCGATTCTTGGTTAGTAGAACGGTTCAAGGATGCTCGCGAAAGGATATCGCGAGAGACGCTGCCGGTGATTTACTTTGCGCTATGGTTGTATCGGATGCGGTGGAAGGATATCAAGGCTGTAAGCCGACGTCTGAAAGTGACCTCGGTGATAATGCGCGTTTTACAGCAGACTGAGCGTGTCAGGGGCGAAATTCATGTTCTGAAGGAATTGTCGAAGCCGAGTGAGGTTGCGCGTGTCTTGGATGGGATTTCAAAAGTCACCTTGTTGGTGATAGGATTAGCGGAGGATGAAAGTGTTAGTGAAAACATTAGACGCTATGATGATAAGTATCGGCATGTTAAGCCTACATTCAGCGGTCTGGAACTGCAAGAACGGGGAGTGAGTCACGGTCCGCGGATTGGCGCGATTCTGCGGCGAGTGCGATCAGCTTGGCTAGACGGAGATATTTCGGATACCACGGAGGAAGAGGAGTTGGTGCAGGAGTTGTTGATTGAGAAGAGGCAGCGCTCATAGCAGATTGTTCGCAGTAGCAGGCCAGATTTTCCAGTTTTGCAATTCAATAATGTTCGAGTGAATCCCCTTTACCGCTTGGTAAGAAAAGAGAAGTTGGATAGTAGGTTTCCATGGAGATGCTAGTCTAGGGGGTAGTTTTACCCTGACTAAATGATGTGCCGTACCCCTCAAATATCAAAAAGGCATGGAGGCAATTAAGTGTTCTGGCAATGTATAGGAGTAAGGGTATGGTGTATGCTTTGGCAAAATACAGGTGAAGAAAACTTTATTGACATGCGCGGATTGTCTGGTAGAGTTCTTAGCGGAACTTGGTGCAGATTATATTATTGATAGGGATTATTGCACCTTTGCGGATGAGTAAGGAACGAGGCTTAAAACTATGGCAACGGTAAAGATTATGTACTGGAGAAAGGTACCGTATGCGGTACGCGCTTTTGATGATGATGGGCGAAGTAGCAAACAACTACCAGAAGTGTTTGAGGCGGCGGTAGATAGGGCCGCTATGGTAGCTGGTATGACTGAGGAAGCAGACTATCAATCTGGATTCCGGTGGGGAGAAGAGGAAGATCGTCCTGGGACAGCTGAGGCAGTTGCTAATGCCGTGTATGACGAACTTATCAAGGAATATCCGCCCGGGCGGCTAGCGCGTATAGCCATTGGACGCGACACTGATAATGGAACATAACTCCAAACTAGTGGTGATTTACGTTGTAGCATTTGTAGCTAACAGCGCTTAAAGCATCTATTTAATTTGCAGATATGAATGACAAGGCCGGACCAGAAAACCAAGGCGAATTCCAAGGATGGGTAAAAAGATTTTGTATGGACACGGTTTTGATGCTAGGAAAGGTACCTTGGAGGGTAAATCGGACACTTATTTCATGTGGTCTGGATCCGTATTTTCTGATGCCTAAACTGGAGCAGGATGCCGATGACTGACCGTGCCAAGCATCTAGTTATTTTCCAGCCTTCCGGGAGTCGAGGAGAGGTGGAAGATGGCGTGACCATACTGGAGGCGGCCACTAGCATGGGAGTTGAGATAGAAACTCCGTGTGGCGGACGCCTGATGTGTTCTAAATGTCGTGTGAGGATAGAGGAGGGAAAATTCCAGAGGTTCGGTATCGAATCTAGTATGGATAACCTGAATCCTGTGGCGAAGAAGGAGAAAGACTTCTTTCATTCGAAGGGGTTTACAGAAACTAATCTACGTCAGAGCTGTGTTGCTGAGGTTCATGGTCCAGTAGTTGTCTACGTTCCGGAAGAAAGTAGAGCAGTGCAGCAGTTAGTGCGTAAATCTGCGCGTGATGTTAATATCGAGATCAATCCCGCTGTCAAACGTTATTACGTTGAAATGGAACCAGCGACTTTACATGATCCTCTGGGTGATTGGGAGCGGATTCAGGCAGCTTTGGTGGAGCAGCACCAATTGGACAAGTTGCAAATCGATTATGTGACCCTTACTCGACTGCAGAATGTTGTACGCGACGGGGACTGGAAGGTCACTGTTTTTGTCTGGTGCGACGGCGAGAACGCGGAGGTTATTCGCGTTTCCTCGGGATTCGTAGAATTTACTTTGGGATTGGCTGTGGATGTGGGTACTACTTCGGTGGCCGGTTTCCTCTGTGATTTGGAAACGGGTAGTGTTCTGGCTTCTGAATCAATGATGAATCCTCAGACCCCGTATGGGGATGACGTTATGGCTCGCATTACTTATTCTATGACTAGAGATGATGGTCTCGAGACAATGCACGCTGCAATTATCAAAGGTTTGAACCAAATAGTGTCGGCGGTTTGCAAAACTGCTGGTTATTTGCCGGAGGACGTGATGGAGGCAGTTCTGGTAGGAAATACCTGTATGGACCATATTTTCTTGAATATCAAACCAGATTTTGTTGGTGTCTCACCTTTTACTCCTGCGGTTCATACTTCGCTGAATTTGAAAGCACGTGAGTTTGGGCTGGATATCTGTCCGTCAGGGAATGTACATGTGTTACCGAATGAAGCCGGCTTTCTAGGCGGCGACAATGTTGCCTGCGTTATTGCGGAAGAACCTTATAACCAGGATGAAATGATGTTAATCATTGATATCGGCACGAATGGTGAAATGGTACTTGGAAATCGGAAGCGCTTGATTTCTTGCTCGGTTCCTACCGGACCTGCATTTGAGGGCGCACAGATTGATTACGGAATGAGAGCGTCTGTGGGCGCTATAGAGAATGTGGATATAAACCCTGTAACATGGGATGTGCGTTTGAAGGTGATTGGTCATGATAAGTGGTCGGATGAAATACCTGATGAAAAGATTAGAGCGCGCGGTTTATGCGGTTCTGCGATGATAGATCTTGGTTGGGAGCTATATCGTGCAGGTGTAATTGACGCCTCGGGACGTTTTTCCCGCGAGCGGCATTCATCTCGTCTACGTCAGGGGCCGAAAGGTATAGAGTTTGTGATTGCTTGGGCAGGTCAGACTGTGATTGATCGTGACATTACCTTTACCGTGGATGATGTGCGAGCACTTCAATTGGCGAAGGCTGCTATGTATTCTGCCGCTAAAATAATGATGCGCCAAATGGGGATTGAAACATTGGACAAGGTAGTGCTAGCTGGAGCATTTGGTAGCTATATTGATAAGGTGAAAGCTATGGCGATGGGGTTGTATCCGGATTGTGAACTAAATAAGGTTTATGCTGTGGGAAACGCTGCGGGGGATGGGGCTCGTATGGCTTTACTCAGCATCGACAAGCGTATTGAAGCAAGTGAAATAGCGCGTAAAGTGGAATACATAGAATTGACTGTTGAACCTGATTTCGAACAGCAGTTTTCCGCTGCTATACACTTTCCGCATATGGAAGATAACTTCCCTCATCTACAAAAGATGTTTGACAAAGCACGGCGAGATCGTTCTCTGAGATTGCTCCGTAACATGCCTCTTTTCGGTGGGCTGGCGGCTAAAGAATTGCGGCCTTTGGCTGTTGAGATGGAGGAAATACGCGTACGAAAGAGCAGAACGGTTTTTGAGGCGGGTTCTTACGCGGACTATTTGTACGTTTTAAAGGAAGGTGGTGTGCGGCTTTCGAACGATTCAGATGCAGAGAGGGAATTTGGTATAGGTGAGGCACTGAATTGGGAAGCCGTTTCGCAAAAAAAGCATCATGCGTATACTGCCATAGCGACGGAGCGAAACACGCGCGTTTTAGCCATTCCAACTAGCGAGTTGTTGGCGTTAATCGAGCGAATACCTGGAGTGGGTGAGGAAAAGCAGTAAGGGTGGACTTGCACCATATCGTATCTTCAGTGAATAGGTAATTTCTGGAAGCCGCAGACTACATTCAGCGATTCTTGAACTTACTGAGTGATGGATAAATGTAGAGGAATAGGGAAATAGAAAATAAGCGGTAAGCTGTGGCGAAGGGGATCTGTTTCTTAGGAAGTTAGTGACAATATAACAAGAATGATACCTGTGAATCCGGGTTTTGGGACTAAATTGGTTGATACAAGTTAACGGTGACTATCCCAGATTGCTTCAGATGTACCAGTGTGTTGGTTTTCCCATCGGGCCATTACGAAAAGTGCGTCTGACAGACGGTTGAGGTATTGTAGCGCTGTAGGTCTGACTTTGGCTGTCCTCGCCAGTGTCACAGCCTCACGTTCAGCTCTGCGGCAGACTGTGCGGGCAAGATGTAGGGTGGCTGCTGCTGGAGTGCCTCCGGGAAGGGTGAAGTTGCGTAGTGGGACCAGTTCTTTGTAGAGCTCTGCTATTGTATCCTCGAGATGTTTGACATGATGCTCTTCTATGCAAGGGTGAGCGGTAATTTCGTCTGGTGTATCTAGGGCATTGATTTCAGCACCTAGATGGAAGAGATCGTTTTGGACAAAGCGCAAGGATTCAACGACTTTCGCGGAGATAGTATGATGGCTGAGTGTCAATCCAATTACAGAGTTAAGCTCGTCTATTTCCCCCAAAGTGCGAATGTTCGGCGCATCTTTTGGGACGCGTTTGCCGTTAGATGTTGCAGTGGTACCGTCGTCCCCGGTACCGGTTGTTGGATTGCTGATTCGTGGCATGGTTAGACCTGTAAATTGTCCTCAGTTAATTTGACTTCGGAAGTCCAATATTCGTCACTAGAGGGGCTCCGTTGTTTGGATTCTCTATCACATTGACTGGAGTTCCGTAGGCTTGGCTAAGTTTTTGGGTCGTAAAAACCTCATCGGGTGTCCCCAGTGCTTCAATTTTACCATTTACCATCAACGCTACGTGGTGTGCGTAGGCAGCTGCTTGATTTAGGTCGTGCATGGTAAGTAATACCGCCATATTCTTTTCGACCGCTAAGTTTCTAACCAGTGTGAGAATAGAGTTCTGGTGTTTTAGGTCTAAATGAGCGGTTGGTTCGTCAAGTAGTAGGGCGTCTGGCTCCTGGGCGAGGGCCCGTGCGATAACGGCGCGTTGCTGCTCACCACCGGATAGATCGCCGATGAGTCGATCTGCTAGACTGTCTATGCCTGTGTTTTTCATTGCCTCTTTAGCAATTCGACAATCGGAGGGGCTTTCTTTTCCCCAGAGTGTGAGATAGGGTGTGCGTCCGAGGAGTACAACCTGAGTGACAGTGATGGAATCAGGGAGAAACGCTTGCTGCGGTACAACTGCTACACGGCGAGCGCGCTGTAAGGAGGTGAGGCCTTGCAGGTTAACACCATCGAGATGCACCTGGCCTGTAACAGATGGTAAGATACCAGTTAAAGCTCGAATCAGGGTCGTTTTTCCGGCCCCATTGGGTCCTACGAGTGCAACAATATTGCCGCGATTGACATGCATATCTACGTTTGTCACGACTGGGTGTTTACGATAGCCAGTGGATAGATTTTCCACTAATAGACCGTCCATTTTAGAGTACCGAGATTTTCAGTTTGCGTAGGAGGAAGATGAAGAAGGGGGTCCCTGTGAGAGCGGTGATCACACCGACAGGTATTTCCTGTGGTGCTAACAGCGTACGTGATACAAGGTCGCACAATACGAGAAAAGCTGCGCCTCCAAGCATTGAGTACGGTAACAAACGACGGTAATCCGGTCCGCACAGCATACGTAAAGCGTGGGGCACTATCAAACCTACGAACCCAATCAATCCTCCGAATGCGACTGCAGCAGCTGTCATTAATGTGGCCGCAGCGACAAGCAGCATTTTCATGACTTCGACATTCACGCCTAGTTGTTGGGCTTGTTCTTCCCCCAATTGAAACACGTTGAGTGCACGCGCAGAGAATTGGAGTGTGATAGCACCTACTAGGAGGTAGGGTAGCATTACCTTGACTGGCTGCCAACCACCGGTAGAATAACCTCCTAGCATCCAGTTGAAAGCGCGTTGTAGCCCATCCGGGCGGCGCAGCATGAGGAAAGTTGTGACCGCGGTTGCGAAAGCTCCGACTGCGACTCCCGCAAGCAGCATGGTGGTTACGGGAGTGGTTTTGCCCACTCTGGCTGCCATAACCACGACCACTACTGTTATAACGCCTCCAAGGAAGGCTGCAGGCGGCACTGCGTTAAGAGCAATAGATTCAGCACTTGTCCTGCCTGTGAGGACTAAGGTGGCGCCTAAACCTGCTCCGGATGCAACACCTACCAAGTAAGGGTCAGCCAGAGGATTGCGAAACAGTCCTTGGTACGCTGCTCCTGCGGCTGCTAGGGAAGAACCGGTGAGTGCCATGAGCGCTATACGTGGCATCCTAATATCGAAAAGAATCACTGATGCGGTGCCTGGAGTAATGCCTGCTAGCTCGACGAGTGGTAGTCTATCAAGGAGTAATTCTGCTACCACATTGGCCGGTATGTGTACCGCACCTATCCCGACGGCTAACACGATAGATGCCACTAGAGTGGTTGGGAGTACAATAGATAGGGGTATGTATGTCTTCAGTTTATAACCTCTAGGGTAGGCACTTATTCGAATATCTTCGGGTGAATGATTCTTGCCAGTGTCTCTAGGCCTTCCACTAGGCGCGGACCTGGTCGGCTGACCAAGTCATCGTCAAAGGGATGCACGTTGCCTGTGGTCACAGCGGAAATCTGACCCCATCCGGGACGTTGGGATACGAGCTCCGGAGTTTGCCCGCTGTATTTGCTGGAACCTAGAACAATAATTTGTGGGTCCTGCTCTACCAGTTCTTCTACACTTATCTGCCAATAGGCTTTTTCGCTAGATGCGCCGACATTGTCCCCGCCCGCAGTCGTGATAAGTATGTCAATTTATGAACCTGGCCCTGATGTACACGGTTTATATGGGTCAGTGGCATCGATTTCATAAAACACGGTGGGCCTATGACTTACATTTTTGGTGAGTTCTGCCACGGCCTGAACTCGGTCCTTCATGTTCTTCACCACTGTCTCTGCGCCTGAGTTCTCTCCTGTGAGCGTACCTATCGCCAAAATGTCAGCGTAGATTTCGTTGAAGCTGGAGGCGACACTTGTGGTGTAGACAGTTAAACCAAGTTTATCAAGGGCGGCAACGTCCTCTGGATTTGTGATACCAGCCGCCAGAACCAAATTTGGCTCAAGCGCTACGATTACTTCGGCGTTGACGTGAGGATAAAGACTACCGATACTCTCTACGTTGACGACGTCAGCAGGGTAGTCAGAATAATCATCCCGTCCAACTAAACGGTCACCAGCGCCAATTGCGAATATGATCTCAGTGTTGGATGCGGCTAAGCTAATGATGCGTTTGGGTGGAGTGGCGATAGTGACTTCACGCCCAAGGCTATCAACGAGGGTAACGGGCTGTACCGGTGTGGGGGTTGCAATGGTGTTCTCTACTCGAGCACATCCGGCCACGAACATAGTTACCAGAGCCATTAATATGGCAATGTGACTAACTTTGAAGGTAGTAAGATTTGTTAGGCGTGTCCTTTTTTGTATGCTGGTCTTCATTCAATCATTACCTCAGTGAAAAAAATAAACCCCTGCGTCCTTTAGAACGAGGGGTTTTACTGGCTCCGCCAGTGTTACCAACCCCGTTCCGCGAGGGATGCTAAACACAGATTCGGGTGGGCGACCTGGCTTTCTGACTTACTAATTACTTGGTCAGATCACAGTTGCGGGTCAGCGCCGGACTCTCACCGGCTTCGCCATTATGCCCGTCCATCCGGGGATACGGGCACCTGAACTGTAACTTGTCTTTTCTTTGCTTAGTGACTATACAACAAAACAAATCCAATGGCAAGTATTACGCATACTAGTGTTAGAGGACGTCACTCTTGAAGCGTCCAAGATGATCCATGAATTCAGAGCGAGTGCGTGGGTCTTTGAGGAAGCTTCCGCTCATTGCGCTGGTGACCATGCGGGAATTGGCTTTTTTTACTCCTCTAATCATGCTGCACAAGTGTAATCCCTCTACGACAACGCCGACACCTAGGGGATTGAGAGCCTCTTCCAGAAAATCGGCTATTTGTCGGGTCATGCGTTCTTGTAATTGCAGTCGGTGGGAAAACATGTCGACAATGCGCGGTATCTTACTCAACCCAATTACTTTGCCACGGGGCACATAAGCCACGTGGGCATGCCCGAAAAATGGCAGCATATGGTGCTCACACATGCTGGAGTATTCTATGTCCTTTACAAGGACCATCTCGTTGTATGAGACATCAAAGAGGGCATTGTTGATTAACTTCTGTGGGTCCGTTCGGTAGCCATCGAGAATTTCTGTGTACATTCGAGCTACACGGTCCGGCGTCCGTTTCAAACCCTGGCGGTCAGGATCTTCACCGATGCTCTTAAGTACGGAGGCAACGGATTGGCGTATAGTAGACTTATCAATTGGTCCGGTGAATAGCTTGGCAACTGAGTTGAGTGTTTTTTCAGACACGAGTGGTTGACTTTCCTTTCTGTTGAATTAGTTGGACGTCACTCCGCAGCGTTAGTTGTGAATCTTCAGCAATGAATCCACCTGCGATTTCTGCGAGGGTCTGGCCGGTCTGAGGGTGAATATATTCTGGGTCTAATTCTGCCAGTGTTATTGCCACAAACCCACGCTGAAATATCTCGGCGTCGGGTATCTGGCGGTGGTCTAGACGGATTATGTTGTGGTTGAACAGCATGATGTCTATATCGATTGTTCGTGGTGCGTGGATGTCATGCGGATGACGTACTCTTCCAAGCAGAGTTTCTATATGGGCAATTGCTTGGTGGCGCAGGGTGGCTGCGGACAGTGGAGTATCAAGTATCACGGCGGCGTTCAGGTAATTGGGCTGGTCTTCGCCTTTAATAGGGGGAGATTCCCATACACTTGAGGATGAGCGCAACTTACCATATTTGCATAGGAGCCGCACCGCATCCGGGAGGTTCTTTTCTGGGGCTATGTTTGAGCCAACGGATAGATAGGCGCGGTTCATAGGGGGAACTTGTAGTTCAGAGTTCATTTTGGCTGCGTTCTATTGTAACTCCAACAGATGCTGCAAAACGGAGAGCGGACGGTTTTTCAACGCTGACCCGCACTTTTTGTACGCGTTGCTCTTCTAGGCATACTTGTGCGACTGCTGTCGCCAATTTTTCCACTAAGAAAAATCGTGAGTTTTCGACCAAATTTATCACACTCTTTGTAATGGTGCGGTAGTTCACCGCATCAGCGATGTCGTCTGAGAGCGCTGCCGGGCGGGTGTCAATGTCTAGCGTGATATTGATTAGTATATCTTGATGGTTCTGCCGTTCATCGGGCTTGATGCCGATTATGGCACGTAGGTGAAGGTCAGTAATTTCTATCTGGTCTGTGGTTAGCATTACTGGTTGCTCCCATATCTCTCACCACCGTCTACCGTTATGTGCTCGCCTGTGATGTAATCCGAATCTATTAGAAACAGTACTGCACGTGCAACGTCCTCTGGGTTACCCCAGCGCTTGAGAAGTGTGCGGTTAGCAATGCGTTCACGTATTTTATTAGAATAATGATCGGGCGAAAGGACGGGTCCGGGCGCTACTGCGTTAACCCGTACTTCTGGAGCTAAGTCTATGGCAAGTTGACGGGTTAGTGCCAGGAGAGATGCCTTACCGATTGAGTGTGCGGCGAAGTTCTTGCGCGGTTGCCAGGCCATTAGATCCACAATGTTAATTATGACGCCTTCACCCTGCTTCTGCATTGCAGGTGCGACTGCATTGGAGCATTGGAAAGCTCCGTGTAGGGCTGTGTCAGTGACCTGCTGCCAGTCCGTTATGTCTTTGGTTGGTAGCGGAGTTTTGCGAAACATTGAGGCTGAATTAATGAGAATATTGACATTGCCAACATTCTTGATAGTGGTGCTTATCATGGTCTTCAGCTGTTGTGGATTCGCCACGTCTGCTTGCAATGGTAATGCAGTCACGCCAAAAGCCTCGGCCTCTTCTGCCGTGGCAAAGGCAGTTGATTCTGATGTACGGTGGTAATTTATTACTACGTGTGCACCGGCGCGAGCTAGCTCCAAGGTAATTGCTTTACCTACACGGTGAGCACCGCCTGTTATAAGGGCTATCTTTCCTGCGATAATCATTTCTTTTCCTGCAAAGCTCGCCACACACGTTCCGGAGTAAGTGGAAGTTCGCGGATGCGCACTCCTACGGCATCAAAGACTGCGTTGGCAACTGCTGGAGCAACGCCATTCATTGGTATTTCAGCGACTGCCTTGGCGCCATATGGACCGCTAGGCTCATAACTGGGTACTAAGATTGCGGATATTTCAGGCATTTCGTCTGCTTGAAATATCCGATAGTCCCCGAAACGTGTGACTAGGAGTCGCCCATTTTCATCATATGGCATCTCCTCCGATATGGCATAACCCAGAGCTTGTACCATTCCACCTTCGATCTGAGCCAGAGCCGTAGAGGGGTTGATAGCAGTTCCGCAGTCCACTGCCATTACCAGTCTTTGGACTGTTACTTGACCGGAATCGATGTCAACTTCTACCTCTGCATATTGTGCTGCAAATGGGGGTGGTGAGTGAAGTGACATGTGCGAGGCAGTTGCCATTATTTGTTTTTGATCCTGACTGTGTAGGCTGTGCAGTGCTATGTCAGCCAGGCTAGCGCTACGGCCGTCGGTGGCATAAACATGGCAGTCTTGTGT